>JBIOWR010000061.1:0-2215 GCA_044868775.1 Actinomycetota bacterium | reverse complement strand
CGAGACGCCGCGCGGCCGCGTCCGCGCGCGCGCCGACGTCACCGCCGCGATCGCGCCCGGTGTCGTGTGCGCGTACCACGGCTGGTGGGAGGCGTGCGAGCCACTCGATCGCCCCGCGCTCGATCCGTATTCGGAGGACGGTGCGAACGTGAATCTGCTGGTCCACAACGACGTGCGCGACCCGGTGAGCGGAGCGATCCCGCACCGCTCGACCCTTTGCCGCATCCGTCCGGCGGTCTCCGCGTGAGTACGGGTGACCTGAAGGGCACCGCGGTCGGTGCCGGCACCATTGGGTCACAGCCCGCGGTCGCGCCGGGCGCGGCCACGCGCGGCTCCTTTCTTGAGGTGCTCCTCGTCGCATTGCGTCTTGGCGTCACGTCTTTCGGTGGACCGATATCGCATCTTGGCTACTTCCGCGTCGAGTACGTCGAGCGGAGGCGGTGGGTCGATGAGGCGACCTACGCGGACCTGATCGCGCTCGCGCAATTCCTCCCCGGTGCCGCGAGCAGCAAGCTCGGGATCATGCTGGGAACGCTGCGCGCCGGCCTCGTGGGGGGCGTCGCCGCATGGCTCGGATTCACGCTGCCCTCAGCGATCGCGCTCGTGCTCTTCGCGTTCAGTGTTCGCGAGATCGGCGACGCCGGTCTGGGTTGGTTCCATGGGCTGAAGATCGTCGCGGTCGCCGTCGTCGCCTTCGCCGTGTGGAGCATGGCGCGCAACCTCGCGTGGGATCGCGAGCGGGGGACCATAGCCGTCCTCGCCGCCGTGCTCACGCTCGCGTGGCCGGGCGCCGTGGGACAGGTCATCGTGATCGTGCTCGCCGGCCTCGCGGGTCGGCTCTTCCTCTCAGGGACGAATGTCGCGGATCGACCACACGTCAGCGTGCCCATCGGGCGCCGCTTTGCCATCGGCGCACTCGTCGTGTATGGCGCGCTCTTGGTGCTCCTCCCGCTCGTCCGCGTGCTCTCGGGGAGCCACGTGCTCGCGCTCGTCGACAGCTTCTACCGCTCGGGCGCGCTCGTCTTCGGCGGAGGTCACGTCGTGCTGCCGCTGCTCCAGGCCGAGGTCGTTCCGCCGGGATGGCTGTCGCAGGAGCAGTTCCTCGCGGGTTACGGCGCGGCCCAGGCCGTGCCGGGACCGCTCTTCACCTTCTCCGCGTATCTCGGAGCCGCCATGACGCCCGATCCGAATGGATGGACCGGCGCGGCGATCGCGCTCGTCGCCATCTTCGTGCCCTCGTTCCTCCTCGCGTACGTCGCACTCGGAGCGTGGTCGCTCCTCCGTGCGCGCCCCGCCGTGCAAGCCACATTGCGCGGCGTGAACGCGGGCGTTGTCGGTCTCCTGCTCGCCGCGCTCTACACGCCGGTGTCGACGAGCGCGATCGAGCGCCCCTCGGATGCTGCGCTCGCGCTGTTCGCCTTCGGGATGCTCGCCGTTTGGAGGGTGCCGCCGTGGATCGTCGTGCTCGTGACCGCGGCCGGTGGCGCACTGCTGCGCGCGCTCGGCTACTAGGGACGCGGCAGGACGGTGGATCCGCTCGTCGTCGGCATCGTGCACTGGCTGCATGTGTTCCTCGGCATCTTCTGGTTCGGCACGATCCTCTATACGCGCATCGTGCTCTTCCCGGCGTTCCAGACGCTTCCGCCAGACACCGTCGCGACGGTGCGCAAGGCGATGGTGAGCGGCAACGCGCAGCGCTGGACGCTGGTGTTCTCGTGGGGGACGGTGATCCTAGGCGTGATCCGCGGCGCGGCGAACGGAGTGCTCGGGCAGCTTGGCACGGCGTACGGGATCACGTACCTGGCCGCGCTCGCGATCGGCGTGTTCATGCTCGCGCTGCTCTACGCGCCGTTCTTTGGCGCGCCGATCTGGCGCAAGGTGTACGTCGTGGGCTTTCCGGTGATGTTCACGTTGATGGTGCTGATGCGCTTCGGGCTATAGCCGCGCAGCTTGGCGCTCGCTAGACGAGATCCTTCTGCGCGACCATCGGCAACGCCTGCGTGCGGTCGATCTTGTGCGCCGTGAGGAAAGATGCGCCGGTCCGCGTGCATTCACCGTTGCACGGGCAGTCGGGCGCCGGGACGTAGCTCGGGACGAAGTAGCGGTGCACGAGACGGCGCGCCTCGGCCTCGTCGATGCCCCATGACTCCCAGTTCGGTCGTGAGAGCTCGATCACCTTCTCGACGTCGCCGAGTCGCCAGTACTGCGAGAAGCG
>JBIOWR010000060.1:0-12133 GCA_044868775.1 Actinomycetota bacterium | reverse complement strand
CTTCATAACCGGGGCGCTCGACGGGCACTCGCGCGTGACTTGCGGGTGCTTGGCAACCGGCTGCGGGAGCTCGTCGCGCGGCACGGTGGTAAACCCGCATCGCTTGAAGAAATCTTCCGCGTCGGTCGTGACGAGGTACACGTCGCGCGCGTCGGTCTTTGCGATGCCGCGCAGCACGCCGGCGACGACCTGCATGCCGAGACCGAGCCCGCGCGCCTTGGGGCTCGTCGCGACCGAACGCAGCAACGCCACGCCGTCGAGCGGCTCCCACGCGGCCGTCGCGAGGATGTGGCGGTCGACCTCGGCGACGACCGTGCGGCCCACCCGTTCGCGGGCCGCACCTGCCGGGAGGCCTCCATCGTGGAGCAGCGTCGCGATCGTGGGGAGATCCGGACCGACCGCCGAGCGCACCGTGGGGTGCGGAAGATCGCCCAGGAGCATCGAGAGGTCGCGCAAGATGAAGTCGGGCCACGCGTCGGCCACCGCGAGCCCCGCGAGACCGGTTGCGCCGGTGAGCACGAGCGCCGACGGCCACCCCGCAGCGCGCGCGGCGAGCACGTCGGTGTCGACACGATCGCCGATGACGAGCGCCGCGGTGCCCCCGCCGAGCTTGTCGCGCGCCACGTCGAGCATCGGCGGGTGCGGCTTGCCGGCCACCATCGGCTCGATGCCGGTCGCGGTGCGCAACGCGGCAACGATCGCGCCGGCGCCCGGCCAGAGGCCGTCGCTGTGCGGAAGCGTCGGATCGGTGTTCGTGGCCACGAACGTCGCGCCGTCGCGGATCGCGAGCGTCGCGCGCTTCAGCTTCTCGTACGTGAGCTTGGAGTCGATGCCCACCACGACGAGCGACGCGTCGTGCGCCTCCTTGGTGTCGACGATGCGCAAGCCCAGCTCCTCCATCGCCTCGACGAGGCCGGCTCCGCCGATGACGAACGCGAGGCGTCCGCGCACCGCCGGCACCTCGCGCCGAATCAGCAGCGCTGCGGCGGTTGCGCTGGTGATGACGTCCTCCGCCGTGCCGGGCGCGCCGAGCTTCGCGAGCTTCTCCGCGACGGTCGATGGTGCGTGCGCGGAGTTGTTCGTCACGTACAGCACGCGCTTGCCGGCGTCGCGCAGCGCGGTGAGCGTCTCGGGGCTGCCGGGGATCGCGTGATCGCCGCGCCACACCACCCCGTCGAGGTCGACGACGAACGCACCGAACGCTTGCGCGAGGATCACGACGCGAGTCGCTCGTAGGTGGCGCGGTAGTGCTCGTGATCGGGCCGCATCGCGAACGCGAGCTTCGCATGCCCGCGCGCCTCGGTGCGCTTGCCGCGCCGCTCCAGGCACAGCGCGAGCCCGAAATGCGCGTAATCGTTCGACGGGTCGATCTTCACGATCGCTTCGAACTCGACCTCGGCCGAGCGAAAGCGTCTGCTGCCGTAGTACGCGCGCGCGAGCGCCTCCCTGATCGACGTTTTCTCCGGCTCGAGCGAGCGAGCGTGCTCGAGCGGGATCACCGCGCCGTGCGGGTTGCCGCCGGCGAGCAATGCGCTCCCGCGCTGAAACAGCGAATACGCGTTCTGGCTCATTCCTTGCTACAAATCTCCCGTGGCCGACATCGCGGCGTTTCGCGGCATCCGGTATTCCAACGCGGGCGATCTCGCCTCGCTGACCTCGCCTCCCTACGACGTGATCTCGCCGGAGGAGCGCGACGAGCTGGCGCGGAGCGACGAGCACAACGTGGTGCGGTTGATCCTCCCGAGCGACGACGGCAACGACAGCGACGGCGAGTCGCAGGACAAGTATACGCGCGCGGCCGAGACCCTCTCGGCGTGGCTCTCGTCGGGCGCGCTTCGCACCGACGAGCGTGAATCGCTGTACGTCTACGAGCAGTCGTACTCGGTTGGCGCCCACGCGCGCGTGCAGCGCGGCGTGCTCGCGGCGGTGTCTCTCGACGAGGAGTCGGTGCTGCCGCACGAAAAGACGATGGCGGCTCCGGTGAGCGACCGGCTGTCGCTGATGCGCTCGACGCAAGCCAACTTGGAGCCGATTCTGTGCGTGTACTCCGGGGAGGAAGGCGCGGGGCGCGACGCGATCGCGGCCGCTGTGGAGGGTCCTCCGTTGGCGGCGTTCTCGACGACGTCCGACGGCGTCGGGCACAAGCTATGGGCGATCGACGATCGGTCCTCGATCTCCGCGGTGCGCGATGCGCTCGCGCCGGTTCGGCTCGTGATCGCCGACGGGCACCATCGCCACCGCACCGCGCAGGAGTATCGCGACGAGCGGCGGGCGCGGGACGGCGCAGGGCCGTGGGACCGCATGCTCATGATGCTGCTCGACGCCGAGTGGGCCGGCCCGTCGCTGCTCGCGATCCATCGCACGGTGGACGGCGTCGACGCGCAGCGCGCGCACGCGGCGCTGAGCGGCGTATTCGAGGTCGAATCGGCGAGCACGCGCGACGTGGTCGCGCTGGAGGACGAGCTCGCGCGGCGGCGCGAGAGCGCGCGCACCTACGTGATGCTCGACGCGACGCGCGCGTGGTGGCTCACGCTCGCCGACAAGGAGGCCGCCAACGACGCGATGCCGGCCGATCGATCCGCCGCGTGGCGAGACCTCGACGTCGCGGTGCTGCACTCATTGGTGTTCGAGCGGTTGTTGCACACCCAGCCCGGCTACGTGCACAGCGCGCGCGAGGCCGACGACGCGTTGCGAAGTGGTGGCGCGACGCTCGCGTTCCTGCTCGCGGCGACGCCGTTCGATGCGGTGCGGCGCGTCGCGGAGAACCGGGAAGCGATGCCGCCGAAGTCCACGTACTTCTATCCGAAGCCGCGCACGGGCGTGGTGCTGCGGTCGCTGCGGTGAGCTAGCGGGTCGAGACCGCGCGCAAGATCGCTTTCGGCAGGTCGTCGGCCACGCGTTCGGGCGAGACGGTTACGCGGGTCCCTCTGGGTGCGCTCTCTCCGATCCAGACCACCGGCAGGTTGGGCTGCTCGGAGGAGATCAACGCGAGCATGGTGGTGGCGTCCGGCGTGCGCGCGTCGAGCACGGCGGCGTCCAGCCGCTGGCCCAGCGCCTCCTTTACCCCGGGCACGTCCCAGGCCGCTGCGACGACCTGAGCCTCGATCCCGGCGAGGGCGCGCAGCCGCCGAGTCGCCTCCTCGGAGGACGCGACGGCGAGGACCCAGATCGCCCGGCACATTGGTTCGCAGAAGGCTACTCCGCGGCTCGGTTTGGAGCGAACCCGGACCGAACCCGGATCGAACGAGGAGCGATCCCGGAGCGAGCCCATCGCGCATCCGAAGCAAACCGGGCACCGACCCACGGCCGTTGTGCGAAACCTGGGAGGTTTGGGTTAGTTTGAAAGTGCCAAAAGCATGTCTCGAGCGCCGTGTCAGCCGCGTGATCAGCAGGAAAGCACAGGCGTCACAACGAAATTCCACCGGAGATTCGGATACCTGGCGAGCTCGGGGCGCTTGACCGACCTCGCCTGGCGCGTTCCCGCGGCGCGGCCACCGCGAAGGAGGTCGGCATGAGGCTCAGGAAGTCCAGTCCGGTACGTGCGGCGATCGTGGCGCTGATGCTCGCGCTCGTCGCCGGCGCTTGCAGCATCCAGGCCCCGGACGTCCAGTTCGTCGGCCAGGGTGGGCAGGTCGGGTTCCAGACCGGCGTCCCCATCCCCAACGGCAGCCTCGCACCCGGCCAGAAGTTCGGCGGCGGCACGATCGGCGGCGGCACGATCGGCGGCGGCACCGACCAGTCGAGCGACACGAGCTGCAAGGGCAAGTCCACCGATGTCGGCATCACCGGCTCGACGATCAAGCTCGGCACGACGTTCGCCATCTCCGGCCCGGTGTCGAACATCTCGGGCCCGATCAAGAAGGGCGTCGAGGCTTACTTCAACGAGGTCAACGCGCGCGGCGGCGTCAACGGCCGCAGGATCCAGCTCAAGTACTACGACGACGGTTGGGACGCGCAGAAGGGCAAAGGCGCGATCAAGAACCTCGTCGAGCGCGACAAGGTGTTCGTGCTCACGACGGTGCCGTCGTCCAACGGTCTCGACGCGGCGAAGACGTACCTCGAGACGAAGCAGATCCCGGTACTCGGCACGTCGGGCCTGATCGAGACGCAGTTCCGTTCGCCGATGCAGTGGCCCATCGGAACGTCCACGCGCAGCGCCGCGCGCATCGCGCTGCAAGACCTCACCAAGCGCATCGGCGCGAAGAACATCGCGCTCGTATGGCTCGACCTCCTCGCCGGCGCCGAGGCACGCGACGCGTTCAAGAAAGAGGCCAAGAAGCTCGGCGTCAAGGTCGTCGCGGACCGTCGCGTGGGCATCAGCGAGCCCGACTACGGTCAGGTCTGGGCGGACGTGAAGAACCAGACGCGTAACGCCGACGGCGGCTCCGCAGACGGCATCCCCGACTTCATCGGGCTGCTCATCGATCCGTCGAGCGCGCTCAAGGCGCTGCGCGCGGCGCAGAACCTCGGCTTCAAGCCGAAGAAGGGCTGGGGAGGCGGCGCGCCGCTGTTCCTCCAGCTCGTGCTCGACAACTCCAGCGGGTACGCGGCGGAGACCGGCTTGTATGCCGGCACCTCGTACATCCCGCCGCTTGCGGAGTTCTCGGCGAACCCGGCGGTTGCCGAGTACAAGAAGACGGTCCTCAAGTACTTCTCGAGCGTGGACCTGCTCAACCCGTACCTCGAAGGCGGGTATGCGGGAGCGGCGCTCACCGTCGAGATCTTGCGGCGCGCGGGCACGTGCCTCACGCGCAAGAAGGTCATCGCCATCGCCAACTCGCTGACGAACTTCTCCGCGGCCGGGCTCACCAAGCCGCTGACGTTCAGCAAGTTCGGCACCGGGCAGAGTCACTACGGCAACCTCTACGGATTGCTCGTGCAAGCGACGTCGAACGGGTGGAAGGCCGTCATGGCCGGACCCGAGGGTGGCTGGTACCGCGACCTGACGCCGGGAGAGTAGTCGTGTACTACCTCCAGCTCGTCATTCTCGGTCTGCCCATCGGCATCCTGTGGGCGCTGCTCGCCACGTCGGTCGTGATGATCTATCGCGCGTCGCGGGTGCTGAACCTCGCCGTCGGCGGCATCGCGATGTTCACCGCGTACATGTTCTGGCAGCTGAGCGAATGGGGGCTGGTGTTGCCGGTCGCGCTGCTGCTCGCGCTCGGGTTCACCACCGGGTTCGGGGTCGCCGTGGAGCGGTTGCTGCTGCGGCCCTTGCGCGACAAGCCGATCCTCGTCAGCGTCATCATGACCGTCGGCATCCTCGCGCTCACCACCGAGCTGGCCTCCGCGATCTGGGGCCAGGACCCGAAGAAGGCTCCCGAGATCGTGCCGCGCGGCGCGCTGAAGTTCGGCGACGCGGCGATCGGCATCGATCGTCTCGTGATCCTCGGCATCACGCTCGTGGTGATGGGCGCCGTCATCTACCTGTTCCGCTACACGACGCTCGGCATCTCGATGCGCGCGGTGTCGGACGACCGGCGCGCCGCGTTGTTGATGGGAGTGCCGGCCGATCGCGTCTCGACGATCACGTGGGCGCTCGGCGGGTTGCTCGGCGGCATCGCCGGCATCCTCCTCTCCCCCATCATCCAGCTCACGCCGAACGGGTTGGTCTTCCAGTCGATCCCCGCGCTCGCAGCGGCGCTGTTCGGTGGACTGGTCTCGATCGAGCTGACGTTCATCGGTGCGCTCGCGCTCGGCGTGGTGTGGTCGCTCTTGCCCGGCATCGAGGCCGGAGGCTTCCGCATGGCCGACGTCGTCGGCTCGCAAGAGCTTGCGATCTTCCTGCTCGTCATCACGTTCCTCTTCGTGCGCTGGGAGCAGCTGTTCGGCTCCGAATTGCGTGAGGAGGAGATCTGATGGCGCGGCGTTCGCTCCGCACCAGCAAGGGATTGCGGCGCCTGCTCGTCATCGCGCTTCTGCTGTGGCCGTGGATCGTCCCGGCGCAGCCGTGGTCCAACCTCGCGGTGCGCTCGTCGATCTGGGTGCTCGCCGCGCTCTCGCTCGTGGTGCTCACCGGCTGGGTCGGCCAGATCTCGCTCGCGCAAGCCGGGATCATGGGCGTCGGCGCGTTCTCGGCCGCGCAGATCGCCAACCGCGCAAACATCGATTTCCCGTTGCACATCGTCGTCGCGGGCCTCGCGTCCGCGGCGATCGCCGTGGCGATCGGCGTTCCGGCGTTGCGCATTCGAGGCCTGTATCTCGCGATCGCAACGCTGGGGTTCCAGTGGGCGCTCGAAGCGAGCTTGCTGCAACAGCACTGGTTTTCCGGCGGGTTCAACGGCGTCACGATCGACGAGCCGAAGGTCGGCACGTACAGCCTCGGCGACGATCGCCTCATGTACTACGCGGCCTGGGTGATCGCGGGGCTGCTGATCTTCCTCGTCGCGAACTTGCGCGATTCCAAGACCGGCCGCGCGTGGTTCGCGATTCGCGGCAGCGAGGTCGCCGCCAAGACGCTCGGCATCAACGTGATGCGCTACAAGCTGCTCGCGTTCGCGGTGAGCGGGTTCATCCTCGGCGTCGCCGGCAGCATCAACCTCAACTTCATCGGACAGGCAACGCCGCTCGATTACAACTTCGCGAAATCGATCCAGTATCTCGCGGTGGCCGTGCTCGGTGGCATCGGTGCGATCGCCGGTGCCGTGCTCATCGGCATCAACTTCGTGTTCCTCGACGGCTGGCTGTTCCCGGTCGTGCTCGCGCAAGTCTGGGACAAGCTCCCGATCATCGTGGGTGTCATCGTGGCGTTGCTGCTCATCGTCACGCTGATCCGCAACCCCGGCGGCATGATCACGATTCGTGCGGAGCTGAAGCGCGAGCACCTCGAGCGCAAGGCGCGCAAGGACGCGCGCAAGCGCGGCGCGACGATCACGCTCGACGCGCCGGCGACTGCGGCCGAGGCGGGCGCGCTCGCGGAAGCCTCCACGATGGTCCCGGCCGAGGTGCAGATCACCGAGGACGCACCGGCCCCCGCGCTGGAAGGCGCGAACGGCCACGCCGGCAACGGCCACGGGCCGAGCGCCGCGCAGCGCCTCGCTGCGATCCTCGAAGCGCGCGGCGAGCGCACGGCGCGAACCGAGAACCCCGCGATCCTCGAAGCGACCGAGATCACCGTGCGATTCGGCGGCGTGGTTGCGAACGACGGCGTCTCGCTCGACGTGCGTCACGGCGAGATCACCGGGCTCATCGGTCCGAACGGCGCCGGCAAGACCACGTTCTTCAACGCGATCAACGGGTTGGTGAAGCCGCAAGGTGGGCGCATCCGCCTCGGCGGCACCGACATCACCGAGATCGGCGTGCACGAGCGCGCGGCGCTCGGCATGGCGCGCACGTTCCAGATCATGCGCCTGTTCCCGCGCCTCACGGTGTTCGACAACCTCATGATCGGCACGCACTTGCAGAACAACTCCGGCTTCACGAGCAACCTGCTCATGTCCGAGCGCAGCCGTCGCGAGGACCGTCGCCTCAACGAGCGCGTGCGCGAGACGATGGCGCTGCTCGGCCTGGAAGGGCTGGAGGACACGCGCGTCGGCGGGTTGCCGTTCGGAACGCTTCGCCTCATCGAGCTGGGGCGCGCGCTCGTGTCGCAACCGAAGCTGCTGCTGCTCGACGAGCCGGCGTCAGGGCTCGACGTGTCCGAGACGGACGCGTTCGCGGAGCACCTGTTCCGCATCCGCGACGAGATGGGTCACACCATCCTCATCATCGAGCACGACATGCGCCTCGTGATGATGGCGTGCGACTACGTGTACGTCATGGAGTTCGGCCAGAACCTTGCCGAAGGGCTCCCGGCGGAGATCCAGCGCAACGAGAACGTCATCGCGGCATACCTGGGCGAGGAGGTCACCGTTGCTTGAGATCAAGGCGATCGACGTCGCCTACGGACACATCCAGGCGCTGTACGGCGTGTCGCTCAACGTGCAAGAGGGAGAGATCGTCGCGCTCGTCGGCGCGAACGGCGCCGGCAAGAGCACGACGCTGCGCACGGTGTCGGGGTTGCTGCGTCCGCTCGCCGGCGAGGTGATCCTCGACGGACGGCGCATCGACACGCTTCCTCCCGAGAAGATCGTCGCGATGGGCGTGTCCCACCTGCCCGAGGGACGCGGGATGTTCCCGACGCTCAGCGTCGAGGAGAACCTCAAGATGGGCCACTACACCAAGCGCCACGACCACGCGTCGTGGACCGCGGGCGTGGAGCGCGTGACCGAGCTGTTCCCCAGGCTGAAGGAGCGCTGGACACAGCAGGCCGGGACGCTGTCGGGCGGCGAGCAGCAGATGCTCGCGCTCGCGCGGGCGCTGCTGCCCGGGCCCCGCTTGCTGATGATCGACGAGCTGTCGCTCGGCCTCGCTCCTCTGGTCGTCCAGCAGCTGCTGAAGCTCGTCGCTGAGATCAACCAGAGCGGAACGACCATTTTGCTCGTTGAGCAGTATGTGAACCTCGCCCTGCAAGTCGCGAATAGGGCGTACGTGCTGGAGAAGGGAGCGGTCGCGATGTCGGGCGACGCCGCGACGCTTCGTGAGGAATCGGACTTGGTGAGGTCGTCGTACATGGGCGGAAGCGCGGAGCCGCCGAAGCGAAAGGCTCCGACTCGGCGGCGCCGAACCCGGCGCTCGCCGACTGCATGAGTCACAAGGAGGTCAAACGATGGGACCGATGGTGAAGGGCCGGCCGCTCGACCGGAAGCGCATCGCGAAGGTGGGCGCGCTGCTGGTCGTCGCCCTCTTCGTCTGGAGCTTCATCGCGGCCCCTCCCGCGCAGACCGCCGACGAGATCGAGATCGAGGAGCCCACAGGTATCGAGGCGTACGACACGCACGCCGACGCCACGCCGGTCGCCCCGTTCATCGACCACCGCTCGATCCAGACCGTGCCGGTGGCGCTCAACCCGGCGATCGCGCACTCGAACTCCGAGGTGTCGTACCCGTCCGCCGCGAGCTCGATCGCGTGGCTGCTCGACGGAGGCCTCGTCAACTCGGTGCACGGCACCACGACCGGTAACAAGGTGCCGACCGAGGTCACCGCGTCGCAGCCCGGCGGCACGGAGGAGCAGGAGTTCTTCCTCGCGCGCGACACCGCCGGCAACAACGACACGGCGCGATACGGCGCCGGCGTCGCACGCGCGACGGCGGAGAGCAGCGACCGCCCGCGCGGGTATGCGCACAGCTACCTCGGAAACCTCGTGCTGCTGCCGGCGCCGGGGAGCCCCGAGCAGCCGCCGGGCACGTACGACCCGGCCGGCGACGACATCGCCGAGCAGGAGAATCCCACCACGTTCATCCCGCCGAGCGGCTCTCCGACTCCGTCGGACGACCCGCGCGCATTCACCCCGAACCCGCGCCAGCAGATGGGCGTGTTCACGATCGGTTCGATCGCGAGCACGACCGAGACGCTGCGCGAGGAGGGTCGCGTGATCTCGATCGCGGTCGCCGAGCTGAACGGGATCAACCTCGGCAACCGCACCGGTGACAACCGCTGCACGAACTGCTTCACGATCGACTCGCTACGCGTCGAGGCGCGCGCGGAGACCGACGCGCAGGGCACCAGCGCGTGGTGGCGCATCCTCATTCACCGCGCGTGCCGCGTGGCGACCGCGAACGACGGCGCCGGCAACGCGTACGAGGCGGTCACGTGCCTCGACCCGGACCCGGACAAGATCATCGAAGTGATGGGCGGCGGCTCGGGTGCTCCGTCGAACGACCCGGACCAGTACGAGCATGCGTTCGACCCGCGCGACCCGAACGGTCGCGGCGTGCGCCGCATCGCGTCGCTCGAGAAGCTCAACGAGATGTTCCAGAAAGGCCTCGGCGCCGGCGACTTCCAGACCGGCGACCTGATGTTCCGGATGTACTTCGGCAAGAACGCCGCGGCCTCGAAGCCCAAGGACAGCAAGGAAGAGGCGTGGGCGTACGCGCGCGGCCTCGAGATCCAGGTGACGTCGGTTCCGACGTCCGCCGGTCTCGCGTACCTCGAGAAGCAGGTCGGCATGCCGGCGCAGCCGGTGCTCGGCCCGATCCAGCAGAACTGCGAGGAGCGCGCGACGATCAGCTCGCAACTCACGCTCCCCTGCCCGAACGGCGTCTTGGCGACTGCGAAGGACTTGCGCACGGTGTCGCTCACGCTCGGCCGCGTGTCGGCGAACGCGACCGCGCGCGCCGGGCTCGGCAACGGCGGAGGTCTCGATGACGGCTCCGGCACTGGAGCGCCCGGCTTCCCGTCCTTCGATATCCCGTCCTTCGACATTCCCTCGTTCGACATCCCGTCGGGCGGGAGCGGCGGCGGCAACACCTACGTCGTCGGCGGCCTGCCGGCCGGCAAGATGCAGATGAAGATCAACTGGTCGTCGATGCGCATCAAGCCGTGGAAGCCGGCAGACATGGCGAAGGGGCTGTTCGCCGCCGCGCTTGCTGCGGGCCTCGTCTTGATAATCAGGCGGAGGTTGCGGGCGGCAGCCGGAGGCGCGTAGCGCCGGAACCGTGTTCATGCGTGCACGGGTTCCGCATACGAGTCTTTTTGCACGCATGAACGCGGGCGGCGGCGGCTGCGGCCGGTAGGATTGCCGCCGTGCCGCGCACCATTCCGCTCGACGACGGCATCGTCGCGATCGACACCGAGATGGCCGGGCTCACCGGCCTGGTCGCCGGCTACCTCATTCCGGGCGAGCGTCCGGCCGTATTCGAGACCGGTCCTGCGACGGTGGCGCAGACGCTGGCCGACGGTCTCGCGCAGCTCGGTCTCGACCGGTCGGACGTGGCGACCTTCGTGGTGTCGCACATTCACCTGGACCACGCCGGTGGTGCGGGCGATCTCGTGGAGATGTTCCCCAACGCCACCGTCGTCTGCCACGAGCAGGGCGCGCGCCACATGGCCGACCCTTCGAAGCTCATGGCGAGCGCGCAACGCGTCTTCGGCCCGAAGATGGCCCTGTTCGGCGCGCTGAAACCCGTCCCGGCCGATCGGTTGCGCGCCGTAGACGAAGGCGATGTGATCGACGTCGGCGGGGGGCGCACGCTCGACGTGATGTACGCGCCCGGGCACGCGCGTCACCACATGGCGGTGCAGGACTCTTCGTCGGGCGTGCTGTTCGTCGGCGATTCGATGGGCGTGTACCTCCCCGAGGCGGGCGTGTTGCGACCGGCCACTCCTCCACCCGATTTCGATTTGGAGCTGGCGCTTCGAACGCTCGCACGGTATCGGGAGCGCGACCCGTCGGGGCTGTACCTCACGCACTTCGGTCCCGCGCCCGCGGATCGGGACCTGCTCGCGGAAGCCTCCGAGAAATTGATCGGCTTCGGCGAGATCGTGCGCGAGGCGATGAAGGAATCCGAGGACCTCGACTTCCTCGCCGCGCGGCTGGAAGAGCGGACGCGTGACGACTATGCGGTGGTGCACGCGAATCCGGAGCTGTCGGCGAAGTTCGAATCGTTGAACGCGTTTCGTTCGTCGGCGGCCGGCTATCTCCGGTATTTCCAGACGCAGGGCTAACGCGCGCGTTCGAGCGCGTCTCGATACGCCGGTGCCTTCACCGCGATGCGCGCGAACAGCAAGCGCGCCTCGTGTCTTTCACCCAATCGTTCGAGGAGCTCCGCCAGCTCGTACCGCACGCGCAAGTGGTTCCCTTCCGACAGCTGCGGGTCGGAGTCGAGCACGCGCAGCAATCCGATCGCCGCATCGGCGTGACCGCGTTGCTCGTGCGCCTGCGCGCGTGTGACTTGCGCCTCGACCCACGCGCGCTCGTCGACCGCGTCACGCTGGAGCGTCATCAGGATCTCGAGCGCCTTCTCCGGCCGCCCGAGCGCGAGATAGCAATCGGCGATGGCCGCGTCTTGCAGCGGGCTTCCCGTGAGGCGCCGGAACGTTTGCAACTCCGCGAGCGCGTTCTTGAAGTCCTTGCGCGCGTGATAGATAAGTCCGAGCGCCTCGCGCACAGACGGCGATCGCGGCGCTGCGTCCTTCGCCTTGCGCCCCTCGCCTGCCGCCTTGCCGAGGTCTCCCCGATCGAACGCAGCGAGCGCGCGCTGCATCGCGGCTTTGGCTTCGTCGGTTCGTCCGGGAGCGGTGGTCTGGTTCAGCTCCGACTCGAGGGGCCAGGGCAACGGCGGCAGCGTGGCGTCGAGCACACGCTTCGTTTGTT
>JBIOWR010000059.1:0-3212 GCA_044868775.1 Actinomycetota bacterium | reverse complement strand
CCCCCACGGCACGGGCGCCGGGTTGCTGGTCGGCGTGACGCTCACGTTGTCGCGCCCGATCAACGGCGTGTCGATCGGCTCGTTGACGGCGAACGAATGGCAATCGCTCGGCACCGGCATCGTGCTGTACGCGGTCGCAGGCCTCGCCGTCGGGCTCGTCAGCGCGCTGGTGAAGAAAAGCGCGGAGGAGGTGCGCGAGGCGACCGCTGCCGCGCTGCACGAACGCGAGCGCGCCGCGCGTCTCGCGGAGCGTGAGTCGATGGCGCGCCACATCCACGACTCCGTGCTGCAAACGCTCGCGATGATCCACAAGCGTGCGCGCGAGATCGCGGGAGCCCGCCGCGTCGATCGGGCCGGTATCGAATCGATCGCGATTCTCGCCGCCGATCAAGAGGTGTCGCTGCGCGCGCACATCATGCGCGAGCCGTCCGACGCCCCCGCCGGGACCCGCTCGCTGCGCGATGCGCTCGAGGAGACGGCCCGCGACGTGGAGGGCGTCAAGGCAGAGGTCTCCACGGTCGGGGCGTTGCTGCTCGACGCGCACGCCGCGGATGAGATCGCGGCGGCGGTGCGGCAGCTCTTGCAGAACGTGGCCAATCACTCCGGCGTCGACCGCGCGACGATCTTCGCCGACGTTGACGGTGGACGGCTGTCGGTGACGGTGCGCGACGACGGCGGCGGCTTCGACTATCGTCCCGACGACTTGCGAGCGCGCGGCAAGGCCGGTCTGCAGAAGAGCGTCGTCGGGCGCATTGCCGACCTCGGCGGCACCGTCGACGTGCGCACCGCGCCCGGCGCGGGCACGCTCGTGGAGATATCGGTTCCGGTCGTTGGAGAGTGATCGCGTGATACGCGTGCTGATCGTCGACGATCATCCAATCTGGCGCGACGGTGTGCGCGCCGACCTGGAGAAGTCCGGCGTCGCGGAGGTCGTCGCGGAAGCGTCCGACGGGGGTGAGGCCATCGAGCGCGCGCGCGACGCGATGCCCGAGGTCGTGGTGATGGACCTCAACCTCCCGGTCGTGAACGGCGCCGAAGCGACGCGCAGGATCGTCGAGGAGTCGCCGCACGTGCGCGTGCTCGTGCTGTCTGCGTCGGGCGAGGAGTCGGACGTGCTCGAAGCGGTGAAGGCGGGCGCGACCGGTTATCTCCTCAAATCCGCGACGGGAGAAGAGATTTCCGACGCGGTGCGACGCGTGCGCGAGGGCGAGCCGGTGTTCACCGCGTCGCTCGCGGGATTGGTGCTCAACGAGTTCCGGCGCGTCGCCGGCGGGTCTCCGAGCGAGCCGAAGCTCACCACGCGCGAGAACGAGGTGCTCAAGCTCGTCGCGAAGGGCTTCACGTATCGCGAGATCGCCGGGCAACTGTTCGTGTCGACGAAGACCGTGCAGAACCACGTGCAGAACATCCTCACGAAGCTGCAGCTTCGCAAGCGCTACGAGCTGATGCGCTACGCGATCCAGAAAGGCCTGGACAAGGCGGAGTAGTTCCACAAGTACCCAGACGCATTTGGGTACCCCCTGCCTGCGGAAACGGGTCATCCACCGTCTACCGCCGCGCGTCGTTGTGACCGATCCTCGAATCAACGGACGGAGATCCATCGAGGAGGACGGACATGGCGCAGTCGAATCCGATGGCACGCAAGCATCCCTGGCTCATGGCGTTTGGGATCATCGCGGGAACCGTGGTGCTCGCCGTCGCGGCGCTAGCGGTGTTCGTGTACGTGGCGTTCGCGACGGGAGGCTTCTGATGCTTCGCGGGCTGTATGCGATCAAGCCCTGGTTCGTGCGGCGGTTGGGTTCCGTGGAGGAGGTGTTGGTCGCACGCCGCGTACACCCGGACACGCTGACGATCGCGGCCGTGGTCGTGAGCGTGCTCGCGGGCTGCGCGATCGCGGCCGGCGGGTTGTTGCACGCGCCGGCGTTGTGGCTCGTGGTGCCGCCGCTCGCGATCGTGCGCCTCGCGCTCAACGCGCTCGACGGATCGGTCGCGCGCCGCACGAGAACCGCGCGCTCGTTCGGCACCGTGCTCAACGAGGTCGGCGATCGCATCAGCGACGCGGCGACGGTCGGAGCAACGAGCTTCGTGGCGGGACCCAAGCTCGGCCTCGGCGCGCTCGCGTGCGCGTTCCTCGTGAGCTTCACCGGCGTGCTCGCGCTCGGCGTGACCGGCAAGCGCGACGCGGGCGGCCCGATGGGTAAGGCGGATCGCGCGATGCTGCTCGGGATCGGCGCCGTGTTCGGCGCGTTGTTCGGCTCCGCCGTTCCGTTCGCCGTCGTGGCGTGGGCGATCATCGTGCTGTCGGTGGTCACCGTGATCGCGCGGCTTCGGCGCATGCACGCACGGCTCGCACCCGCGCGCCTGCACGAGACCGTCGTCGAGTTCGATCCCGCGCCGGTCGTCGAGGAGGACATGACCAATGCCCTCGTTCGCTGACGGCTTGTTCGTCCCAGCGGCGCAGCGCGTGTCGCTCGCGCTCGCCGGAGGGCTCGGCCTCATCGTGATCGCGGAGCGCCGCCACTTGCGCGAGATGCCGAAACGCGTGCTGTTCGTGCGATGGAGGACGTGGGCGATTACCGCACCGTTGTTCGGCGCCGCGGCGATGGGACCGCTCTGGCTCGGCACCGCGTTCGTGAGCGCGCTGAGCTTGCAAGGGATGCGTGAGTACGCGCGCGTCGTCGACCTCCCCAGGAAGTATCGCGCAGGCTTGTACGGAGCCGGCCTCGCGAGCGCACCGGTGGCGATGGTGTCGCTGACCGCGTGGCGCGCGATGCCGCCGGTGTTGCTGATCCTCGCGACGCTGCCGCCGCTGTTCTCCCAAGACGTGCGCGACGGCGTGCGGCACCTCGCATTCACGCTCCTCGGCTTCGCGTACATCCCGTGGCTCCTGACGTACTTCCTGCTCGTGCGCGAGCACGTCGACGGCGGCGCGGGGATCCTGCTCGCGCTCGGAACCGCCGTTGCGGTGAGCGACGTCGCGGCGTTCGTCGTCGGAAAGCTCGCCGGGCGCCACGCGCTCGCGCCTCGATTGAGCCCGGCGAAGACCTGGGAGGGCGTTGCCGGGAACCTGCTCGGCGCGACGCTCGGCATCGCGCTGATGAGCTTCGCGCTGCCGAACGACTTGAACCCCGTGGTGCGATTCGCGCTGCCGGTGATCGTTGCCGCGGGCGCCGTGTGGGGAGACCTCCTGGAGTCGCTCATCAAGCGGCAGT
>JBIOWR010000058.1:0-2770 GCA_044868775.1 Actinomycetota bacterium | reverse complement strand
GTCCGGATCTCGACGGTCGCGCTCGTCTGCGCGACCGACACGTGCAACGGCCGGGCTCGGATCGGCTGGGAGCTTTCCGAGGACGGTTCGAAGCGGCGAATCTGCCGCAAGTGCGGGAGTGAGGTGTGATGGCGCAGGCGCTGCGCGAGATCCCGCGCTTGAAGCAGCGGTATCGCGACGAGCTCGTTGCTCGGCTCAAGGGCGAGCTCGGCTACGGCAACGTGATGCAGGTGCCGCGGCTGGAGAAGGTCGTGCTCAACATGGGCGTCGGCGAGGCGATCAAGGACGGCAAGCTCATCGAAGGGGCCGTGAAAGACCTCGCCGTCATCACCGGCCAGAAGCCGTTGGTGACGAAGGCGCGCAAGTCCATCGCGGGCTTCAAGCTCCGCGAAGGGCAATCGATCGGCGCGAAGGTCACGTTGCGCGGCGATCGCATGTGGGAGTTCCTCGACCGGCTCCTCACCGTGGCGCTGCCGCGCATCCGCGACTTCCGCGGGCTGCCGACGAAGCTCGACGGTCGCGGCAACTACACGTTCGGCGTCACCGAGCAATTGATCTTCCCGGAGGTCGACTACGACCAGGTCTACCGGGTTCGTGGAATGGACATCACCGTGGTCACGACCGCGGCAACCGACGACGAGGGCCGCGCGCTCCTGCGGGCGCTGGGGTTCCCCTTCCGGGAGCAGTAGACATGGCAAAGACCTGTTTGATCGAGAAGTCCAAGCGGACGCCGAAGTTCTCGGCCCGCAAGTACAACCGCTGCCAGCGGTGCGGGCGTCCGCGCGCGTACTACCGCAAGTTCGGGCTGTGCCGGATCTGCTTGCGCCAGCTGGTGCATGCCGGCGAGGTCCCCGGAGTGACGAAGGCGAGCTGGTAGACGATGACGATGACCGATCCGATCGCGGACATGCTCGCGCGCATTCGCAACGCGACCGTTGCGCAGCAGGACTCGGTGCGCATGCCGTCGTCGAAGACGAAGGTCGGCATCGCCGACATCCTCAAGCGCGAGGGCTACATCCGCGAGTGGGAGGTCGAGCGCAGCGAGAAGGGACCGGTGCTCCGCGTCGACCTCAAGTACGGGCCGAACCGCGAGAAGACGATCCTCGGCTTGAAGCGCATCTCCAAGCCGGGCCTGCGCGTGTACGCGCAGCGCGACCAGCTCCCCAAGGTCCTGGGTGGGCTCGGGGTCGCAATCCTTTCGACGTCCAAAGGCCTCGTGACCGACCGCCAAGCCAAAAAGCACGGCGTCGGCGGCGAGGTCGTGGCATTCGTGTGGTGATGGAGAGATGAGCCGTATCGGACGCAAGCCGGTGGCGATCCCCAAGGGGGTCGAGGTCGCCGTGCAAGGATCGGACGTGAGCGCGAAGGGTCCGAAGGGCAACCTCGCGCTGCGCGCGCACCCGGAGATGACCGTTCGCGTGACGGACGGCGAGATCCTCGTGGAGCGCCCGACCGACCAGCGCCATCACCGCGCGCTGCACGGTCTCACGCGCACGCTCATCGCGAACATGGTGGAAGGCGTCGCGAACGGCTACCGCAAGGAATTGGACATCGTCGGCGTCGGCTACCGCGCCGCGCTGAAGGGCAGCGACCTCGAGATCGCGCTCGGGTTCTCGCACCCGGTCGCCGTCTCCCCGCCGCCCGGCATCACATTCGAGGTTCCGCAGCCGACGCGCATCGTCGTGTCCGGCGCGGACAAGGAGCTGGTGGGTAAGACCGCAGCTGACATCCGCATGCTGCGCCGTCCGGACCCGTACAAGGGCAAGGGCGTGCGCTACGTCGGCGAGTACGTCCGCAAGAAGGCCGGAAAGGCGGCGAAGTAACGGTGGACACGAAGGTCGCGTCGAGGATCAGGCGGCACCGTCGCGTGCGGCGCAAGGTCGCCGGCACGCAGCAGCGCCCGCGGCTCGCGGTGTTCCGCTCGAACAAGCACATCTACGCGCAGCTGATCGACGACGTCGCGGGCCGCACGCTTGCGTCGGCGTCGAGCGTCGAGGCAGCGCTGCAAAAGCAGAAGGACGGCGAGAAGAAGGACGTCGCGAAGCGCGTCGGCACGTTGCTCGGCGAGCGCGCGAAGTCGGCGGGCATCTCGTCGGTGGTGTTCGATCGCGGAGGCCGCCTATACCACGGCCGCGTTCGTTCGCTGGCCGAGGGCGCCCGCGAAGCGGGACTCGAGTTCTAGAAAGGGAGAGGGTTTTGGTCGAACGCAGAAGGGCCGGTGGCGGCGGCGAGGAGCAGAAGTCGGCGCTGGAAGAGAGAGTCGTGTCCATCAACCGCGTGGCGAAGGTCGTCAAGGGTGGACGGCGGTTCTCGTTCACCGCGCTCGTCGTCGTCGGCGACCGCAACGGGCGCGTCGGCGTGGGGTACGGCAAGGCGAAGGAAGTGCCTGCCGCGATCCAGAAAGGCGTCGACATCGCGAAGCGCTCCATGTTCCAGGTGCCGATGGTCGGCTCGTCGATCCCGCACGAGGTGATGGGCGTCGAGGGCGCCGGCCGCGTCATGCTCAAGCGCGCCGCGCCGGGAACCGGCGTCATCGCCGGCGGGCCGGTGCGCGCCGTCATGGAGTGCGCGGGCATCTCCGACATCCTCTCGAAGTCGCTCGGCAGCGAGAACGCGATCAACATGGTGCACGCCGCCGTCGCAGGACTCCGCGGCCTCCGCCGTCCGGACGAGGTCGCGAAGATGCGCGGCCGGCCGGTCGAGGAGATCGCGCCGAAGCGTCTGCTCGCGACGCCAGCAGCCGACGGGTCGCAGGGGGCATCCGGATGAG
>JBIOWR010000057.1:0-6431 GCA_044868775.1 Actinomycetota bacterium | reverse complement strand
CAGCTCGACTTCGGTGACGTGGCCGCTTCCGTCGGTCTTGGAAATCGCGAGCACGTCGCCGGCGATCGCCGGCCCGACGTAGCCATAGGTGTAGTCGTTGCCGATAGTTCCGATGACCTCGGGCGTCGTCTCGCGGGCCTTCAAGAGATAGAGCGTCGGGCCCGGCAGATCGCTCGACACGACGACGTAGGCAATGCCGGACGCGCTCGCAGACAGGAACGGGATCTGCGGGCGGGTGAAGTTCACGCCGGCCGGAACCACGACCGTGTTCTCCGTCTCGGTCGCAACCGCGAGTGTCAACGAGTTGAGACCGAAGAGCATGCCGAGCACGATGCCGACGATCGCGCGCGTGCGGAAATTGGGTCGCCCACTCATGTGCGCACAGGGTAGTTGGAGGCCTTTGATGTGTCTCTAACGCGAACGCGTCAATCTCACTGATGTATTCGGTTGGTCCGGTTGAGGTTGCCTAGCGGCGGCGGGGTTCGGTCAGTGAGAGCGCCCAGATCGAACGCTCGGCGCGAGCCAGAGCGAGCGCGCGTTTGGCTTCGGCGGGCAGCCCGTTGCCGAGGAGCTCGTCCACGGCGTCGGCGTCGAGCGACTGAACGCGATCCCACAAGCCGAGGGGTTCGAGCACCGCGCGCACGGCGCGCGCGTCGAACGCGGTCTCGCTTTGGCGTGAGCGAGTGATCGCGGCGTCGGCACCGAATAGGCGGTCCACGCCGGCGGTTTCGAAGAACTCGTGGATCACGGGCGACAACTGCGCCAGGCGGGCGCGGTCGGACTGCACGCGGCGCTCGAGCGTGATCCATTCGTCGACCGCGGCGGCGACGTCGCGGCCGCCGGCGACGGGCGCGGAAAACTTGTGCGCGAACAGCGGACACTTGGCTTGGTAGTCGCACCAGTTGCACAAGCGGTTCTCGGTGGCGGGGAACTCCCCGGCGGCGATCTGCGCCGCTACAGCGGCGATCCTCTCGCGCGTCGCAGCGACGTCCTCCGGCGTGCGCGTCGCGGAGATCTTCTGCCCAGGCAGCAGGTAGTACATCGAAACGAGCGACGGCGTGATGCCCCACACCTCTTGCGCCGCCAGGTAGTAGATCGACAGCTGCAAGTCGCGCTCGACGATGCGGCGTGGTGGCAGGCGGCGGTTGGTCTTGTAGTCGATGATCTCGTACGAGCCGTCGGGGTGCCGGTCCATGCGGTCGATGATCCCGGTCACCTTCACGTCGCCGATGGAGATCTCGAAGCGTTGCTCTATCGCGACCGGCAGGCGGAACGGGCGGGAGTTCGCGCGGTGATACTGCGCGAGCACTTGCTTAGCGTGATCCTTGTACGTCTTCTCCTCGCGTTCGTCGGCGTATACGGACGCGTCCCAGACCTGGTCCAAATACGCCAGCAGCTGGCCGATGCCGGGCGCGACCGGCACGGGCTGGTGATGGAACAAGCGCAACGCCTCGTGCAGCGATTCGCCGAACGCAAGCGCGGGGGTGCGCACGCCCTCCTCCCGCTCCACGTACTTGAACTTGTATTGGAGCGGGCATAGCTCGTACGTGGAGATCGAGGAGTAGGAGAGGCGGAGCGGGCGCTCCTCGACGATGGCGTCGCCAGCGGGAGACGCCTGCACGGGGGCGAGCAGGTCGAGCTGCAATTCCTCCATTCCGGCCGAGTATAGGCTTCGCGAAGGACAACTTACAAGCGTGTGATTTTCCTGGTGGCACGCCCGATTTTCCCACTTCCCACTCTTGACCTCCGGGGCCAGACCGGTAGGGTAATCACAGCCGTGTGATTCGTGGTGCGCTCACCTTTCCCCGGGCGCGCCGGGGGAGGCCTGGTCGAGACCGTGGCAGCGCAGTTCGTCCATCTGCATAACCACACCGAGTACTCGTTGCTCGATGGGGCGGCGCGAATCGACGACCTCTTCGAGCACGCCGCGCGGATGGGCATGCCGGCGCTCGCCGTCACCGATCACGGCGTCATGTACGGCGCGGTCGACTTCTACAAGGCGGGCAAGAAGCACGGCGTGAAGCCGATCCTGGGCGCCGAGCTGTACGTCGCGAGCCGCGGTCGCACCCAAAAAGAATCGAGAGACGCGGACTTCAACCACCACCTCACCGTGGTGGCCGAGACGCAGGCTGGCTACCTCAACCTGCTCAAGCTGGTGTCGGCGGGCTGGCTCGAGGGTTACTACTACCGGCCGCGCGTGGATATGGAGCTGCTCGCCCAACACCACGACGGGCTCATCGCGACGAGCGGGTGCTTGGGCGGCGAGGTGTGCACGCACCTCATGAAGGACCGCACGCAACAAGCGCGCGACACCGCGGCGAGATACAAAGACGTCTTCGGGCCCGACAACTACTTCATCGAGCTCCAAGACCACGGGTTGGTCGAGCAGAAGAAGGTCAACCCGATCCTGTTGCAGCTTGCCGCGGAATTGCGGCTGAGAACGGTCGCCACCAACGACCTGCATTACACGCAGCGCAGCGACGCGGGGATGCACGACGCGTTGCTGTGCGTGCAGACCGGCTCGACGATGCAAGAGGCGGGACGGCTCAAGTTCGACGCCGAGGAGTTCTACCTCAAGAGCGCGCAGGAGATGCGTGCGGTGTTCGCCGACGTGCCCGAGGCTTGCGACGTCACGCTCGAGATCGCCGAGCGCTGCAACGTCGACCTGGAGTTCGGCAGCTACAAGCTCCCGGTCTTCCCGACCCCGAACGGTGAGCCGGTCGAGGACCATCTACGGCGACTGGTGGGTGAGGGCGCCACCAAACGCTACGGCCACCCTCCGTCGGACGTCGTGCAGCAACGCATCGAGTACGAGCTGAGCACGATCAACGACATGGGCTTCGCGAGCTACTTCCTGATCGTGGCGGACCTCATTCGGTTCGCGAAGTCCAACGGCGTGCGGTGCGGGCCGGGACGCGGAAGCGCGGCGGGCTCCATCGTGTCGTACTGCCTTGGGATCACCGAGCTCGACCCGATCCGCTACGGCTTGATGTTCGAGCGATTCCTGAACCCGTCGCGGCGCGAGATGCCCGACATCGACATGGATTTCGACGTGCGCGGGCGCAACCTCGTCCTGAAGTACGCGACGGAGAAGTACGGCGAGGATCACGTCGCGCAGATCGTCACCTTCTCGACCATCAAGGGCAAGCAAGCGATCCGCGACGCGGCGCGCGTGCTCGACCTGCCGTACATGTTCGGCGATCGGCTCGCGAAGATGTATCCGCCGTCGATCCTCGGCAAGGACCCGCCGCTCGCGGCGTGCTTCGATTCCAAGCACCAGTGGTCGCCCAGTGACACGCCGGGCAACGAGGCCTACCAGCACGCGGCCGACCTCCGGCGAGCGTACGAAGAGGACTCCGAGGCCAAGCGCGTGATCGACCTCGCGCGCAGCTTGGAAGGGCTGCACCGGCAGGCGGGCGTGCACGCGGCGGGCGTGGTGATCTCCGACCGTCCGCTCGTCGAGTACATGCCGGTCAAGCGCGCGGAGGACGACGCCGGCGGCATCGTTACCCAGTTCGAGATGACGGCCGTGGCCGAGCTGGGCCTGCTCAAGATGGACTTCCTCGGCTTGCGCAACCTCTCGATCCTCATGGACACCGTCGAGAACTTGCGCAAGCGCGGTATCGACCTCGACATCGACGCGCTGCCGCTCGACGACGCGCAGACGTTCGCGATGCTGTCGCGCGGCGACACCACAGGCGTGTTCCAGATGGAGTCGAACGCGATGCGCGACGCCGTCGCGAAGCTGAAGCCGGACCGTCTCGAAGACATCATCGCCCTCGTCGCGCTGTACCGCCCCGGTCCGATGGACGAGATCCCGAAGTACATCAAGGGCAAGCACAACCCGGATCTCGTGCAGTACTTGAACCCCGCGCTCGAGCCGATCCTGCGCGACACGCACGGCGTGATCGTCTACCAGGAGCAGATCCTGCAATTGCTGCAGTTGATCGCCGGGTACACGGCCGGCGAAGCAGATCTCGTGCGCAAGGCGATCGGCAAGAAGAAGGTCGAGATCATGCGCGCGGAGGAGCCGAAGTTCCTCGGCGGCGCGCAAGCGAAGGGCCTCGACGTCGAGCAGGCGAAGAAGCTCTGGCAGCTCATCCAGCCGTTCGCTGGGTACTCGTTCAACCGCGCGCACGCGGCGTGCTACGGGTACGTCGCCTACCAGACCGCGTACCTGCGCGCGCACTACCCGACGGAGTACATGAGCGCGCTGCTGACGAGCGTGCGCACGAGCCAGGACCGCATGGCGTTCTACCTATCGGAGTGCCGCGGCATGGGCATCAAGGTGCAGCCGCCGGACGTGAACCTCTCCGACGCGGAGTTCACCCCGTCGTCGGACAAGGAGATCCGGTTCGGGCTCTCCGCGGTGCGCCACGTCGGCGGGAACGTCGTCGCGGCGATCATCAAGTGTCGCGGCGACGTGCCGTTCACCTCGTTCTCGGAGTTCGTTCATCGCATGGACCCGGTGGCGTTGAACAAGCGGGTCGTGGAGTCGCTCGCGAAGGCGGGCGCGTTCGATTCGCTCGGCGTCACGCGATCGGACTTGCTGCAAGTCGATCGCGACAAAGGCGTGGTGCTGCGCGACAAGGTGGAGGACATGCTCGACGCCGTCGCGACGCAGAAGCGCAACGAAGCCGCGGGTCAGTTCTCGCTGTTCGGCGGCGGCGAGAGCGAGCAGCTGTCGGAGATCCCGCCCTCCGGCGAGGAGATCCCGCAGCCGCTGCTGCTCGCGGCGGAGAAGGAGATGGTCGGGCTGTACGTATCGGACCATCCGCTGCTCGCCGTCGAGCCGGCGCTGCGCGCGTGCACCGACTTGCGCATCGCCGACGCGCACGCCGCCGCAGCCACGGCCGCGACCAAGACGGCCGGCGGCATCGCGACGCGCATCGTGCGCCGCTTCACCAAGAAGGGCGAGCCGATGGCCACCTTCACGCTGGAGGGACTCGACGGGGCGATCGAGGTCGTCGTGTTCCCGGCCACGTACGCCAAGGCGGAGCAGGTGCTGGTGAACGACGCGATCGTCTGCGTGAAGGGTCGCGTCGAGGTGCGCGAGGACGAGGCTCCCAAGATCGTCGCCATGGAGGTGTGGAGGCCGAACCTCGAGGCCGGCGGTGACCCGCTCGTGCTGAAGATCCCCACCGCCCGGGCGCCGATGCTCGTGAACCAGCTCAAGGAGGTACTGCAGGCTCACCCGGGCCCCACGCCGGTGCAGGTGCACCTCGTCGCCGAGGACGCGACGGTGGTGCGGAAGATGCGCATCCCGGACTCGCTCCGCGTCGAGACCCGCAATGGGCTCTATGCTGAGCTGAAAAGCTTGCTCGGTTCCGGGGTCAGCATCGAGCGCTGACGTAGGCTGTTCCTCGGAAGGAGCGCCAGGGGCTTCGAGAGAAAGGCAGCATCCGTTGAGCGACGAGCGTGACGAGTTTCGGGAGCGCGCCGGGCGGCTGACGCCGCAGGAGCTACGCGTGCTTGCCCTCGTCATGGAGGGCAAGTCGACGCAGCAAGCGTGCGAGACGATCGGGATCGCGCCGGGCACCTTCGAGAGCCACAAGCAAGCGATCCGCCGCAAGCTGTCGGTGCCGCGCGGCAAGCGGCTCGAGGCGTACCTGCGTGAGTTTGCGGAAGAGCTGCCGGTGCAGATCAGGCCCGCGAAGCAGCCCGCAACGCCGGCGCAGGTGCCGTCGGAGTTCGCCGACCGGCGCATTCGCTGGCTGCTGCGCCTGACGATCGACGAGATCGGCGAGGTCGCCGACAACGCCAACATGCGCGCGCAGCTGCTGGGTCAGACGGTGACGCGCATCCAGTCGGACGACTCCGGGGAGGCCAAGGGCGAGATCGCCGACCTCGAGTACGTCGCGGCCGAGCTGAAGGCGACCGCGGAGCGCTTGCTGGCGACGATTCGCGAACGCCGGGCCCAGCGGGTCTAGGCGGCGCCGCTCGTCACGGGGACGCGCCCGCTCAGCTCGGTGCCACTCTCGTCGGCGCGTGCGACGAGAGAACCGCCGAGCGCCTCGACGCGATCGGTCATGCGCTCCACCGCTTCGTCGAGCGCGGCGCGGTTCGCCGGTGCGGCGGCGTCGCGGATCGAGAAGTCGATCCACCCGTCGCGGCGCGTGACGTCGAGCGAGACGCGGCGTCCCTCGGTGCCGGCCGTCGCGCGCAAGCCCTCCACGCAACAGAAGTACAGGACCGTCTCCGCCTCCGCGTCGAACCGCGCGTCGCAGAACGCGTCGTCGAACGTGGCCGCGACCGGGCTGGCGAGCTTCCGCATCTGGGCGTCGAGCGCGGCGGGCACGCCCTTGTCGGCGAGCAGCGGCGGGAACAAGCCGCGTGCGATGTCGCGCAAGGTGTCGAGCGCCGCATTGGCGCGATCGGCGAGGTCGTCGAGCGATTCCGCCGCACGCGACGTGTCCTTCGCGCTCGCGCGC
>JBIOWR010000056.1:0-6164 GCA_044868775.1 Actinomycetota bacterium | reverse complement strand
GCAAGCGCCGAGCGCCTCACCGGCTACCGCATCGCCGAGCAAACGAAATACCTGCGTCACTTCACCGCCGTGTTCGAGCCTCTCTAGAGGACGGTGATCGTGATCGTCGGGCCCGGCGACTCGGTGTTGCCGATCGCGTCGGTGGCCCACGCGCGCACGGTGTACGTGCCGGGGATGATCGGGTTGTACGCGCCCCACGAGCACGACAGGTTGCCGCCGGTGCACGTGAGCGACGCCGATTTCTGCTCCGTCCAATTCTCCGACTCGAAGCGCACGATGACGCCTGCGACGCCGGTGTAGTCGTCGCTGCTCTGGCCGAACACTTGCCCGGGGAAGCCGAGCGACAGCGCGCCGTCCGACGTTCGGAACGACGTCACCGGTGCGGCCGCGTCCACCACCCCGGTTCCGTTGAGCGTGATCGAGTGCGGCGAGCCCGTCGCCGTGCTCGACACCGACAACGTGGCGGTGCGCGCCCCGGCTGCCACCGGACGGAACGTGACGCCGACGAGGCAGCTCATGCCCGGCCACAACGTCTGGCCTCCACACGCGTCGCTCACCTTGGTGAACTCCGATGCGTTCGTGCCGTTGATCGACACACCGGTGACGGTCAGCTGCGCAGCGCCGTTGTTCTTCACCGTCACTTGCTTCGCGGCGCTGGTGGTGTTGACGAGGCGCGGCTCGAACGTGAGCGGTTGTGGCGACACGTTCATCAACGGCGATCCCGACGGCGCCGGCGGCACGATCTTGCCCCACCACGTTCCCCAGCGATCCGCCGGCGACTCCGCATACTCCTGGATCGTCCACATCGACGAGTCGTCGCTCGGGTCGACGACGGCGCCGCTGTAGTCTCCCCACCGATTGCTGCCTGATCCGCTCGGCCGGTAATACGCAGCCTCGCCCGCCTTGAGCACGACGTCGCCGCGCATGGTGCCGAGCGCGTCGTTGCCGGAGCGCATCGCGTAGTTCGCGCTCGCGTACTGCGACGACGAGAATCGCGAGTACCCGAGCAGCACGTCGTTGTTCTTGTTCACCGCCATCGACGGGTAGGCGTAGAAAACGTTGCCGTTCGCGTCGTCGATGCGCCCGCGCTGCACGACCTCGCCGCGCGACCCGATCTGCCACCACTGCACCGCCGAGCGGTTCGGCGTCGACGACGGCAGGAACACGGTGTGCGCGGCCCACAGCGTTCCGTTACGCCAGATCGCGCTGAGGATGCGCGAGTCGTTGAGCTGGATGCGCCGCGACGATCCGAGCTGCGGCGCGAGATCGGCGTCGTTGATCGGCGCGTCGCTCCACGGTGCATTCGCCTGTGGGAACAGCACGCCCGCCGTGTACGTCTCGGCGCCGACCGGTCCGGTGATCGTGCTCACGCGCAACGCGCCGAAGCCGCCGGCGTCGCCCACCCAGTTCTCCAGGAGATACATCGTGCTCAACGTCGAGCTGTACGTCGTCACCGGAACTTGCGTCGAGCCTCCGTCTTGCGCGTGCGCGTAGTTGCCGAGGCCGCCGGCGTACAGCGAGCTCTTCGCGAACGCGTAGATGCCGGAGTGATCGAACGCGTCGTTCGCCGTCGACAAGATGTTCGCTTGCAACACGACCCAGTTGCGGTTGAAGCCGACCGTGGGGAAGTCGCCCCACAAGCTCCCCGACGAATCGACGATGATGCGCCACTGATACCAGCCGCCGGAAGGATCGGTCGTCTTCGACACCGCGATGAGCAGAGAGGCGCCGGCACCGCGCTTGCCGGCGGCGGCGACCATGATCCACCTGTTGGCGTACGGGTCGTACAGCGTTCGCGGGTCGAACGAACCGGTGACGCCCACCGGCGACCAGAAACCGTCGAGCGTGGCCGTGCTGATCGTGGCTCCCGTCTTGGAGTGGACGCGCACGTGCGTGTTGAGCGCTGACAGAACGTGGTTCGGTCCGACCGCGCCGTTGGTGTCGGGCGGGATCGTGTGCAAGTCGTCGCCCAGCCCTTGGAAGCTGACCGACGCCGCGGGCGAGGGAACGTCTGGCGCGGGTCCTTGTGGGTTCTCGGTTGCGCTCGTGCGTGGGGCGGAGCGCCCGGCGGTGGTCGCAAAGACGAACTCGTCGTCGGCGGGCGGCTTCAGGAGTGCGTCCGCTCGCGCTGCTTCGGCGAACGTGGTCTCGGCGCGGCCGTCGGCGACGCGCTGCTCCGCCTTGGTGGTGAACGTTGCCGGCCGGGTGGTTGCAGTGGGCGCGGTGCGGGCTCCAACGGGCAACAGCAGCAGCGTCGAACAGACGGCGACGAACAAGCGCGCCCGCATCAAACGTGGTCCCTCCCCCAGATGGTCCGCCCGGACTAGGGTTCGTCGCCACGGCGGGCACGTCCTTCGGGATGCGCAGCTTTTTGCCGTTTTGTTCGGACGTTCGACGCGAGCCGGTCACGCATAGAATCACCGGCGTCCGCTCGGATCGGAGGGCGTCGCGTTGAGGGTCATGGTCACCGGAGGAGCCGGATTCATCGGCTCGCACGTCACCGACCGCATGCTCGCGGCCGGCCACGAGGTGGTCGTCGTGGACGACTTCTCCCGCGGCACGCGTGACAACCTCGCGCAGGCGAGCGGCGCGGACGTGGTCGAGCTCGACGTCCGCTCGCCGGACCTCATCGAGAAGGTGTTCGTCGAGCGCAGGCCCGAGGTCGTGCTGCACCTTGCCGCGCAGATCGACGTGCGCGTGAGCGTCGCCGATCCGATCCTCGACGCCGAGGTCAACGTCGTCGGCACGCTCAACATCCTCGAGAACGCGCGCAAGCACGGAACGACCAAAGTTGTCGTTGCCTCGTCCGGTGGATGTGTCTATGGAGAAGGACGGCGGTTGCCGCTGAAGGAGACGGATCGCGGCCGTCCGCACTCCCCGTACGGGATCTCCAAGCGCGTGCTGCACGACTATCTTGCGTTCTACTCGTCGACGTACGGATTGAAGTATGCGGTGCTCGCGCTCAGCAACGTGTGCGGGCCGCGACAGGATCCGTACGGTGAGGCCGGTGTCGTCGCGATGTTCTTGGGAGCGATGCTCGCCGGACGCCCGACGACGATCTACGGCGACGGCTCGCAGACGCGTGACTTCGTGTACGTGACGGACGTCGCCGACGCATTCGAGCGTGCATCGACGAAGGGTCGCGGCGTCTACAACATCGGCACCGGCGTGGAGACGAGCGTGCGCGAGCTATGGGAGGAGTGCGCTCGCATCACCGGCACCACCGGTGAGCCGGTGCTCGCGCCCGCGCGACCCGGAGAGCTACAGCGAAACGCGCTCGACGCCTCGCGCGCCGCGCGTGACCTGGGGTGGAGCGCGCCGACACCGCTGCGCGAAGCCTTGACCGCGACGGCGGGCTTCCTCCGCGGTCGGTAATCGCGCTCCGCGCCGCGCGGCCGACCTGCTCGTCCCGCCTGGCCACATGCCCAAAGACAGTGCGTTTGCACTAGAAGGTTCGAAACCGCTCCAACCGATGCAAGGAATACGACGTCTCCGTTGGGGGGTCCTATGACACGCTTCGCCAAACGGTTTGGTCTGCTCGTGCTCAGCCTCGGTCTCATCGTCGCGATCGCGGCCGCCGGCTTCCTCGCGATGCTGCACGCGCAGTCGAAGACCGAGAGCGTCCTCCTCGACGATCGTCTCGACAAGACGACCACGCTGGCGGGTCTCGCGCAGCAATTCTTCCAATTCGAATTCAAGGAGATGCTGAAGGTCACCCACGACGCGAGCTTCACGTTGAAGCCCGGCGACGCAGGCGATCGCCGCCGTCTCGCCGCGTTCGTCGACGATTCGGTGCTGATCGATCACGGCGCGGTGTTGCTCGGTCTCGACGGACGCGTGCTCAACGCGCACGGTCCGGTGCTCGCGTTTCCCGCGCCGACGGATCCCGGATTGCAGCCGTTGCTCGCCGCGCTGCAGCGCGGGGAGCCGGGTATGTCGTCGGTGATGAGCGTCGGAGAGACGCCGATCGTAGGGCTTGGCCTTCCGATCATGAGCGGCGCGACGCCGCGCGCATTGCTGCTCGCGTTCTTCCGCGCCGAGACGAGCCCGCTGCAGCAGTACAACGAGCGTCTCACGTACGGACGACGCGGCGTCGGATACATCGTGGATTCGAGCGGCATCGTCGTGTCGTCCACGAAGCGCGGCTTCGTCGGGACGCGACTCGACGTGTCGCGCATGGCGGGGGCGCTGGCGCGCTCGCGGAGCGAGACGCGTACCGTTCCGTGGAGCGGCGGCGACGTGGTGGCCGCGTACGCGCCGCTGCGTATCGGAGGCTGGAGCATCGTCAACGTCGAGCCCGAAGCAGACTTCTTCGGTCCCGTTCGCAGCGGTTCGCTGCGCACGACCGCCGCGCTTCTCGCGCTGCTCGTCGTCGCCGCCGCAAGCGTGGCGATCTCCAACGCGAAGCGTCACCGCGCGCTTGCCAAGGCGTACGAATACAAGGGAGAGCTGCTCGCCAACACCACGCACGAGCTGAAGACGCCGCTGACCGCGATTCGCGGCGCGGCGATGACGCTCGGCTTGCGACGGCGCGACATGAGCGACGAGCAGGTGGACTTGTTCCTCGGGATGATCCACCGCCGAACGCAAGCGTTGCAGAAGCTCGTCGATCGCATCCTGACCGGCGCGCGCCTCGAAGCCGGTCGCGAGGTGCCGATCTCACCGGAGCCCGTCGACGTATCGGAGACGCTGGTGCGACTCGCCGCGGAGTTTGCGGATTCGTCGCCGCGTCACCAGATCGACGTGTCGGCACCGGAGGGTGTGCGCGTGCACGCCGATCCGGTTGCGCTCGACCAGGTACTGGGCTTGCTCATGGAGAACGCCATCAAATACTCGCCCGACGGCGGCACCGTGCGCGTCGACGCGACACCCGCCGGAGAGTTCGTGTCGTTCCGGGTCGCCGACAACGGCATCGGCGTGGGCGCCGACGACATCCCGCACGTGTTCGACGCGTACTTCAAGGCGTGGAGAGGAGATCGCCAGTCCTTCGGCGGCGTCGGTCTCGGACTCTCGATCGCAAAACATCTCGTGGAGCGGCACGGCGGTCGCATCTCCGTCGTGTCAACCGAAGGCGTCGGGACCGTGTTCACGTTCACGCTGCCCGTCGCTGCGGGCTCCGCCGATGGTGTCGGCTCCACCGTGAGCACCTCGCACGAGGAGGTGAAGGCGTGACCCGCGTCGTTCTGTTCGAGCCCGACGAGGACGTACGGTTCGTCGCCGTGGGCGCGCTCACCGGTGCGGGGTACGAGGTCGTCGCCCCGTCGACGATCGTCGAGGCACGCTCCGCTGTCGTCGCCGACGGCGTCGGCGCCGCGATCGTGGAGGCCGGCGGGATCGGCGAGCAGGAGTGGGAGGCGCTGAGCATCGCGCGCTCGCGGGGGATCCCCGTCGTGGTATGCACCGTGCATGCCGGCGACCCCGACGTCGTGGAGCGTACCCGCCGGGCCGACGCGGTATTGCTGGAGAAGACCGGCGACCCCGAGGAGCTCGTACGCATCGCCGATTCCGCGGTGCGCCACTAGCTTCGCAGTTGTCCCCGGTTTCCTCCGCGCCCGAAGGCGTGCGACGATTGCCTCGTTGGCTTTCTGTTGGGAGGCGCGTCCGATGATCGAAGCACGCTTGGCTGCCTTTCTCGTCCTCATCGGCAGCATCGCCGCCGGCCTCGGGATCGGCATGATGATTCAGAGTTCCGAAAGCGCGGCAAACGGCGGTTTCGTGCTCGGTCTCGGTGGCGGTGTGGCGATGGTCGGTCTTGCCTTTCGCGAGCGCCAACCCCCGTCCTAGGCAATCCTCGGCGCCGCTGCGGCCGACTCGCTCTCCGCGATGCCGCATATAGAATGTGCGCCGTTTGGAGGCGTCGCCTAGTCTGGTCTATGGCGCGGGATTGCTAATCCCGTTGGGGGTTTATGCTCCCTCGAGCGTTCGAATCGCTCCGCCTCCGCTGCAAGACAACTGCATAAGCGCCCGTAGCTCAATTGGATAGAGTATCTGACTACGGATCAGAAGGTTGCAGGTTCGAGTCCTGCCGGGCGCACGTTGTGATGTCTCAGGTCATCGTGAACGCCTGTGTCGGGCCATCGTAAACGGTGGCCCGATTTCTTTTCCCGAGCGGCCGTCCTTTTGGCGGCCCGGGTGGTCGTCCGGTGCCTTGATAATCCTTTGCG
>JBIOWR010000055.1:0-8170 GCA_044868775.1 Actinomycetota bacterium | reverse complement strand
ATTTCCGGCGCAAGGTCATGGTTCCGAAGCGCTCCCATTACCCGGAGTCGCAGCCGGGAAGACCGGAGCCGAAGGAAGCGTGAACTGGGTCGACGTCGTCATCCTGGCGGCGCTGGCGTTTGCGCTCATCTCCGGTTTCCGGCGCGGCGCGGTGATGCAAGTGTTCGGGTGGGGCGGGTTCCTCGTCGGCTTGATCATCGGCGCCGCGCTCGCGCCGCTCATCGTGAAGGTCGTCGATCCGCGCACGCCGCTCGGCAAGACCGGCCTCAGCCTCGGCGCGTTCCTCGGCATCGCGTTCCTCATCGAGGGGCTCGTCGCGGCGATCGGCCTGCGCATGCGAAAGAAGATCAAGAATCCGGGAGCGCGACACGCCGACGCCGTGATCGGCTCCGCGATCGCCGCGTTCTTTGCGCTCGCGACGGCGTGGTTCCTCGGCATCCAGCTGTCGCGCGGCCCCTCCGCCGCGCTCGCCGCAGAGCTGAAGGAATCCAAGATCCTCCGAGCCGCCGACGAGATCGCGCCACGGCCGCCCGGCTGGCTCGCTGCGATCGGTCGCTTCCTCGACCACACCGGCTTCCCCGACGTCTTCGCGCAGCTGAACCCCAGCCTCGCGCCCGGCGTCGAGCCGCCGCCCGACAGCTTGCGCAACAACCTGGCGATCAAGGCGGCGGCGGATCAGACGTACAAGATCGAGAGCCGCGGCTGCGGGGGAGTCGTGGACGGCTCCGGGTTCCCGCTCGACGAGAACACCGTCATCACCGCCGCGCACGTCGTCGCCGGCACGCGCAACCAGCGCGTGATCGCGTTCGACGGCGACACGCGATCCGCGATCGTGACCTACATGGACACGAAGAAAGACATCGCCGTGCTGTTCGTGCGCGAGCGCATACCGCGCCCGCTCGCGCTCGAGGACGCGATCGCGCGGCGCGGCAGCGACGGCGCCGCGATCGGCTACCCGGGGGGAGGTCCGCGGCGCATCTCGCCCGCGCGCGTCCGCACCCAGACCGACGCGGTCGGCCGCGACATCTACTCGCGCACGCTCGTGAGCCGCGACGTGTACGTGCTCTCGACCCGGGTGCGGCAAGGCAACTCCGGCGGGCCGTTCGTCGACACCCAGGGCCGGGTGCGCGGGATGATCTTTGCGGCGTCTGCCAGCAATTCCAGCGAGGCGTACGCGCTGGACGGCAACGAGGTCGAGCGCGCGTATCGCCTAGGGCGCGGCAAGACGCGAGCCGTGGCTACGGGGCAGTGCGCCATCTGAGCTAGACGGACTTAGACCCCGACTACTCCATAAATAGCGCTCGTTGCCTATACGGTTTCCGCGCCTCCCGTCGATCTTTTCAACGGGTGATCCACGGAGTCGACCGAGCAAGGAGGCAATACGCATGTTTTTCGGACGAGCCGGGGGGCAGAGAGCAGCGCACGCGGCAAGCATTCAGCCTGTCCGTAATTCCTTTATCGTCGCATTGGCGGCATTGGCCGCGGCGACGATCGTCGCGTCTGCGGGCCTTCTGCGTCCGCAGAGCGTCGTCGAGCTGCAGTCCGTCATCGTGCGGGCGTTTCCGAGTCATGTGGAGGACGCGGAAGCGGCCGTGACCGAAGCCGGCGGACGCATCGGCAGGTCGCTGTCCATCATCGACGGATTCGAGGCCAAGGTCCCCGCGAGCGAGATCGCGGACCTTTCGCGCATCGCGGGCGTTCACTCCGTGACGGCCAACCGGCCGATCCGGCTCCTGCACGCCACCGAAGGCTTCGACCCTGCGACCGACAACGGCTCGATCTACAACGTCACCAAGTCGATGAAGGCGCAGGACCTCTGGCGCTCCGGCATCACCGGTCGCGGCGTCGGCGTCGCGCTCATCGACTCGGGCGTCGTGCCGGTCAACGGCCTCACCGCCTCGGGCAAGGTCGTGAACGGCCCGGACCTCTCGTTCGAGTCGCAGGCCGACAACCTTCGCTACCTCGACACCTACGGTCACGGCACCCACATGGCCGGCATCATCGCCGGCAGGGACGACTCCGTCTCCACCACGAACGACTTGACGAACCACGACAACTTCGCGGGCGTCGCGCCGGACGCGAAGATCCTCAACGTCAAGGTCGCGAACGCGCAGGGCGCGACCGACGTGTCGCAGGTGCTCGCGGCGATCGACTGGGTCGTTCAGCACCGCGACGACAACGGCATGAACATCCGCGTCATGAACCTCTCGTTCGGCACGGACGGCATCCAGGACTACACCATCGACCCGCTCGCGTACGCGGCCGAGGTCGCGTGGCGCCGCGGCATCGTCGTGGTCGTTGCGGCCGGCAACACCGGCTTCGGCACCGCGAAGCTCAACAACCCCGCGTACGACCCGTACGTGATCGCGGTCGGCGCGGACGACACGCGCGGCACCACCGACACCTCCGACGACGTGATCCCGGAGTGGTCGAGCCGCGGCGACGGCACGCGCAACCCCGACCTCGTCGCGCCCGGCAAGTCCGTGGTGAGCCTCCGCGCGGGCGGATCGCACATCGACCAGACGCACCCCGAGGGCCGCGTCGCGAGTCGCTACTTCCGCGGCAGCGGCACGTCGCAAGCCGCGGCGGCCATGTCGGGAGCGGCAGCGCTGATCATCCAGCAGCGTCCGTCGATCACGCCGGACCAGCTCAAGCGCCTGCTCATGACGACCGCGTCCCCGCTGCCGGCGGCGGACCCGACCGCGCAGGGCTCCGGTTTGGTCAACCTGAAAAACGCGTTCAACGCTGCGACGCCGTCGTACGCGCAGACCTGGCCGGTCTCGACCGGAACCGGTTCGCTCGAGGCGGCACGCGGCTCCGCGCACGTCGTGATGGACGACGTCGAGCTCCGCGGCGAGAAGGACATCTTCGGTGTCGCGTGGGACGGCACGTCCTGGAGTGGCACGTCGTGGTCGGGCACCTCCTGGTCGGGCGGCATGTGGAACGGCACCTCCTGGAGCGGCACCTCGTGGTCGGGAACCTCTTGGAGCGGCACGTCCTGGTCGGGCACGTCCTGGAGCGGCACCTCGTGGTCCGGAACCTCTTGGAGTGGCACATCCTGGAGTGGCACATCCTGGAGTGGCACCTCGTGGTCCGGAACCTCTTGGAGCGGCACGTCGTGGAGTGGTACCTCCTGGAGCGGCACCTCGTGGTCCGGCACCAGCTGGAGCGGCACCAGCTGGAGCGGAACGGGGTGGTCCTCCGCCAGCTGGGGCGATTACGAGCCAACGTACGAAGACGAGGACCTGTCCGGCAACGCGTAAGGGGCGAGGGCGACCATGAACGACGTGAAGGAGACTTCGGTCGTGAGGACCCTCGTCGGCGGCCCCCGGCGTGTGTGGCTGCTGAACCTCGGGCTCGCGTCCGCCGTAGCGATCTTGTTCGCAACCGTCGTGCGGGGCTTGTCCCCGCACGGCCTCCAGATGGGAATCTCGTGGGGCATGCTCGCCGCGGCGTTCGCGGCGACGGAGATCTACGTCGTGCACCTGCCGTTCCGGCAGGAGTCCGAGTCGTTCTCGCTGAGCGAAGTGCCGCTCGTGCTGGGCCTGTTCTTCGTCTCGCCGGTGACGCTGCTGACCGCGCAGCTCGTCGGCGCAGCGGCCGCGCTGATCTTGGTGCGCCGCCAGAGCGTCGTGAAGCTGGCGTTCAACCTCTCGCACTTCGCGCTCAGCACCGTGCTCGCGATGCTCGTGATGCGCGCGATCGGAGGCGGCTCCATCGAGCTCACGCTCCCGACCGCGATCGGCGCGCTGGTGGCGACGTTCTCCGCGATGACCGTCGGCGTCATAGCGGTGGTCGCGGCGATCTCGCTGGCCGAGGGAGAGTTCCACTTCGCGATGCTGCGCCGCGTGTTCGGCCTCGGCGGCATCGTGTCGATGACCAACGGCGCGCTCGCGATCGTCGGCGTGATGATCCTTCGCCGCGATCCGTGGCTGGTGTGGCTGCTCGTGGTTCCCGCCGTCACGCTGTTCTTCGCGTACCGCTCGTACGTGTCCGAGAGCCAGAAGCACCGCGCGGTCGAGCTGCTCTACAACTCCACGCGCACGCTGCACCAGACGCTGGACATCGAAGGCGCGACGTCGTCCTTGCTCACGCGCGCCAAGGAGATGTTCCGCGCGGATGTCGCCGTGCTCACACTCTTCCCCGAAAGCGAAGGCGCGCCGGCGACGCGGTTCGAGCTCGGCAACGATGGAGAGATCACCAGAGATGCGCTGATCCTCAATCCCGCCGAGGGCGTGTGGGCGCGGTGCGCGTCGGAGGGACGCGCCGTGCTGCTCGCGCGGCCGATTCGCAACGAGCGGCTCCGCGTTCATTACGAGAAGCGCGGCATCCGCGACGCGATCGTGGCGCCGATCTTCTCCGACAGCAAGGTCGTCGGCACCGTGCTCGTCGGCAACCACCTCGGCGACGTGGCGACGTTCACCCAGGACGACGTGCGGCTGTTCGAGACGCTCGTGAACCACGCCGGGGTGACGCTCGACAACGCGCGTCTCGTGACGCGCTTGCAGGACGCCCTGGCGCGCGCCACCGAGCTCAACCGGTTGAAGGACGACTTCCTCGCGATGACGTCGCACGAGCTGCGCACGCCGCTCACGTCGATCCAGGGGTTCGTGAAGACGTTGCTGCGTCCCGGCATGGCGACCGACCCGGCCGAGCGCCTTCGCTACATGGAGATCATCGACCGCCAGACCGATCGTCTCGCCGGCCTCATCGAAGACTTGCTCGTCGCAACCCAGCTCGAAGCGGACGCCGTCAAGCCGCGCTTGTCGCACGTGTCGGTGGACGCGCTCGTCGTGCAAGTCGCCGACGAGCTGTCGCTGCGCGCGGGCAAGCGCCACATCGACATCGAGCGCGACGCGCGCCTTCCGGCGGCGCTCAGCAACGAGGAGCTGTTGCACCGCATCCTCAGCAACCTCGTGGAAAACGCGCTGAAGTACTCGCCCGACGGCTCCACCGTGCGCGTGCGCGCGACGACGCGCGACGACGGGATCGTCGTGTCGATCTCCGACGAAGGCGCCGGCATCCCGGTAGAGGCGCAAGAGAAGATCTTCGATCGCTTCTTCCAAGTGGAGGAGCTCCAGACGCGCCGCGTCGGTGGAGCGGGCCTCGGCCTGTACATCTCGCGCCGCCTCGCAGGATCGCTCGGCGGCCGGTTGTGGCTCGAAAGCTCTGGCAGCAACGGGTCCACCTTCTGCGTGTGGGTTCCCACCGCCGCGCCGGCCGACGCGGGCGACCGCCGCCTCTCGCTCATTCGCTCCGCGTAGCATCGCCGCGCCGCTCGCGCCCGATCGGCCCCGCTTGCGAGCCGATCGGCCCCGTTCGCGCGGCGAGTAGCATGACGCCGTGAGCATTCGCAACGTCGTTATCGTCCACTACCACGAGATCGGCCTGAAAGGTCGCAACCGCTCGTTCTTCGAGCAAGCGCTCGTGAGGAACATTCGCCGCGCCACCGGTTTGCAGGTGCGCCGGCTCCCGGGACGTTTGCTCGTTGAGATCGGCGACGGGGCCGATCACGCCGCCGTCGCGGACCGCTTGCGCAAGACGTTCGGCATCGCCAACTTCGCGTTCGCGCGGGGCGGGCGCCTCGACCTCGAGCCGCTGTGCGATCTCGCGTGGGAGATGGTGCGCGAGCGCTCCTTCGACACGTTCGCGGTGCGCGCGCGCCGCGCGCATTCGAGCTTCCCGCTCGCCGCGCGCGAGATCAACGAGAAAGTTGGAGCGTTCTTGCTGGAGCGCAGCGGCAAGCGCGTCAACCTCTCCGAGCCCGACCTCACGTGCGCCATCGAGATCGTCGGCGATCTCGTGCTCGTCTCGGTGGAGCGTGAGCAAGGCCCGGGCGGCCTGCCGGTGGGCGTGAGCGGACGCGTCGTCGCGCTGCTCTCCGGCGGCATCGACTCGCCGGTCGCGGCCGTGCGCATGATGAAGCGCGGCTCGCGCGTGACGTTCGTGCACTTCCACTCCCAACCGTTCACCGACGCGTCGAGCGTGCGGCACGCCGACGAGCTCGCGCAGATGCTGACGGAGTATCAGCCCGGATCGACGCTGTGGCTCGTGCCGCTCGCGCCGGCGCAGGAGGGCATCGCGGCGGAGTGTCCGCAGGAGCTTCGCACGATCCTGTACCGCCGCATGATGATGCGCATGGCCGGCCTCGTCGCCGAGCGCGAGGGAGCGAAGGCGCTCGTCACCGGGGACTCGCTCGGCCAGGTCGCGTCGCAAACGCTCGAGAACCTCGCCGCGGTCGAGGACGCGTCGGAGCTGCCGGTGTTGCGCCCGCTGATCGGTTCCGACAAGACGGAGATCATCGCGGAGAGCCAGCGCCTCCGCCTGTTCGAAGTGTCGAGCGCGCCCTGTCAGGAGGCGTGCGTGCTGTTCGAGCCGAAGCAGCCGGCGACGAAGGCCACCGTGGCCGCAGTTCGCTCGGCCGAGGCGCCGCTGGACGTCGACGCGCTCGTCGCCGCGGCGGTCGAGTCGGCCGAGGTGCGAACGTTTCGCCAGGCCGTGTCCGAATAAGCAGGAGAGCCGCCGCGAACCGTTGAACTACCCGGCATGAAGCGCATGCTCTGCTCGCTCGCAGTCGCACTCGTGGTCGCGGCCGTGCTCGCCCCCGGCGTCACGCACGCCGCGTCGCAGACGTTCTCGTTCACCTACGTCGCGAGCCCGCAGCAGGGGACCAGCCTGGAGATCGCCGACGGGATCGGCGTGTTCGACGACTTCGAGATCGACGTCGCCGGCTACAAGACCGTGAGCTTCAGCGTCGCCGACCAGCGCGGGCCGGTGGGCCTGCGCTATCGCTTCAGCGGACAGCCCGCGACCGGAACGCTCGTGTGCAACGGCGTCAGCGGCCTGGCGATCCCCACGCACTCCTCGACCGGCTTCACGCTCACGGTGTGGTTCCAGTCGCCGATGGACACGCCGCCCGCCGGCTGCTCCATGCCCGCGGGCGCGACCATCGGCACGTTCACCGCGACCGTATCGAGCTAACGCGACCGTATCGAGCTAACGCGTCACCGCACGCCCCACGCCGTCCCCACGCCCGTTCATGCGTGCAAAAAGACTCGTATCCGGAACCCATGCACGCATGAGCGTGCTAGCGCTTCTTCTTCGCGCGCTTCTTCGCCGCAACGGGGGCCGCCTTCTTGCGAGCCGCGGCAGCCGCGCGCTTGGCGCCTCCCGCAGGCGCCCCCGCCGCCGCGCGCTTGGCGCCTCCAGCAGGCGCGGCCGCACCGGCCTTCTTCGCCGCACCCGACGCGCGGCCGATCACCCGCATCGACCCGGGCCCGGGGAACATCAACGTCTCGCTCCCGTCCGGCCAGCGCACGCGCACCGCGCGGCCCGAAACCTCCAGGAGCTCGCCCTCCCGACGCCCTCCTCCGACCTTGACTCCCTCGAAGATCACGCGGTCGCCTGCTGACGGCATTCGATGCCTCCTTGGTGAAGGTAAACCGGCTGCTCAGACGTATTTTTTCGCACTCCGGAAGCGGGTTGCCAATTCGCGACGGAGGGCTATACTATCCGTCTGCCCTCACCGCGAGGGTGAAGCACCTTCCCAACGTCGAGACGAAAAACGTGTCGGCTTTGGGTTGCCGTGCGCTTGAGAACAAGCACCTTGAGAACCGCATAGCGAGGACACAGCCAAAAAAGTCACGTCCCTCAGTCGAAGCGCGGCCGAGCCGAAACGCGAGGCCCGGGCGGAGACGAAGGGGGCATGACCGCCAAGGTATAAGTGGTGCCCTGAATGAGTACACGTTCATCGCGAGATGAACGGCCTTGCTATTGAGATCAAACCGGACCGGCCGCAAGGCCGGTGAGGGTTACAGACCTCGATGGAGGGTTTGATCCTGGCTCAGGATGAACGCTGGCGGCGTGCTTAATACATGCAAGTCGAACGATCGGCGCTCGGGTGGTAACACCTGGGCGTACGGAGTGGCGAACGGGTGAGTAACACGTGACCAATCTGCCCTGGAGACGGGGATAACGTTGGGAAACCAGCGCTAATACCCGATGACCCTGCGAGCGGGCATCCGCATGCAGGCAAATGAATTTTGCTCCGGGAGGAGGTCACGGCCTATCAGCTTGTTGGCGGGGTAACGGCCCACCAAGGCGATGACGGGTAGCTGGCGTGAGAGCGCGACCAGCCACACCGGGACTGAGACACGGCCCGGACTCCTAC
>JBIOWR010000054.1:0-14980 GCA_044868775.1 Actinomycetota bacterium | reverse complement strand
GCGGCGAGCACGACGCCGCCGGAGACGTAGAAGGCGACGAAGTTGCGGTCGGGGAGCGAGCCACGCACGACCAGCTCGTCCCACGCGGTGTGGAACCCGGCGTACTGAACGTTGTCGTCGTACTGGTCGGACCAGAACCAGTGCACCTCGTCGTATGGCGTCGCTTTGCCGAGCATGCTGCGCGCGGCGGCTTCGCCGTGCTTGATGGCGTTTTGCCAGTGCTCGACGCGGATTGGGGTTCCGAAAACCGGGTGTTGGTGGCGAGCCACGTCTCCGGCGGCGAACACGTCGGGCGCGCTGGTTCGGCACAGCTCGTCCACGAGAATGCCGTTGTCGGTCGCGATCCCGGATTGATCGGCGAGCTCCGCGTTGGGCTGCACGCCGACGCCGACGACGGCGAAGTCGCACGGCAAGCGGCGGCCGGACTTCGTGACGACGGCTTCGACGCGGCCGTTTCCGATGAACGACTCCACGGAATCTTCGAACACGAGATGCACGCCGTGATCCGCGTGGTTCGCGGCGACGGTCGCTCCGATCTCCTCGCCGAGCACGCGCGCGAGCGGGACGCGGAACGGTTCGATCGCGGTGACGTCGAGGCCGGAGGTGCGCAACGACGCGGCGACCTCCGCTCCGATGAATCCCATGCCGACGACGACGGCCGATCGCCCCGGCTGGATCTCGGCGCGGATCTTCTCCGCATCGTCGATCGTGCGCAGGTCGTGCACGCCTTCGAGATCGAGGCCCGGGATCGGAAACCTGCGGTTGCGCACGCCGGTTGCGATGAGCAGCGCGTCGTACGCGACGTCGTCGCCGTTCTGGAGAGCAACGCGCTTCGCGTGCGTGTCGATCGACGTTGCACGCATGCCGAACATCGTCTCGACGCCGGCTTCCTTCCAGAAATCTTGGGGCTTGATGTACGTGCTCTCGATGCCCACTTTGCCTTGGAGGTACTCCTTGGAAAGCGGCGGCCGCTCGTACGGCGGATGCGGCTCCGCACCGATGAGCACGATGCGTCCGTCGAAGCCTTCCTCGCGGAGGGTTGCCGCTGCGGTTCCCCCCGCGAGGTTGGCTCCGACGATGACGAACGTTCGTTCCGTCACACCTGGACCTGCGCGGAACCGTCTTCGAGTCGCGCGGGGAAGGTGGCCACCGGCTGCGGTGGAGGACCGGCGAGCACGGCTCCGGTGGTCACGTCGTACTGCCCGCCGTGACACGCGCACGTCACGACGTTTCCTTCCAGGTCGCCTTGCGAAAGCAAGCACTGCATGTGCGTGCACACGTCGTCGAACGCGTACAGCGCGCCGCCGACGTTTGCCACTGCGACCTTCTTGCCTTCCACGTCGAAGCCGGCGAGGTCACCCTCGGCGGGCGCGGGCCCGAGCGTCACGAAATCAGCCACGGTCGGCGTTCTCCTCTTCCTTGGCGGGTTCTTGCCGAACTTCTACCTCGCATCCACACGCTGCGCACATTTGCGCACCCCTCCTTTCGTTCGGTCTCGGGGGACGAGCTTCTATCACTAATCTACGTTAGTATTAGAGAGGAAGGCGTGTCAAATCTTGAAGGCGTGTCAAATCTTGGAGAATGACGCTCATGGATGAGGTCGGTCTCGCAGCGGTGGCAGCGCTGAACGATCCGGTGCGGCGCGCGCTGTACGTGTACGTGGCGTCGAAGCCGGGGCCGATCGGCCGCGCCGAAGCGGCCAAGGCCGCGAAGGTGAGCACGACGCTCGCGGCGTTCCATCTCGACAAGCTGGTGGAGGAGGGATTGCTGCGCGCCTCCTATCGCCGGCTGTCGGGGAGGAGCGGGCCGGGCGCCGGCCGTCCGGCGAAGGTCTACGAGCGTAGCGATCGCGCGATCGAGGTGACGATCCCGTCGCGCGACTACCGCACGCTCGCCGACTTGCTGGCGCGGCGTATCGACGACGGGGCAAGCGCGGCGTACTCCTTCGGGAAAGAGATCGGTGCGGAGGCGCGGGAACGCGCGGGGCGGAACCCGTCGCAGGAGCGGCTCGTGCGCTCGCTCGAGACGGTGTTGCGCGAGCGCGGGTATGAGCCGTTCCGGACGGCGCCGGGGGAGATTCGCTTGCGTAACTGCCCCTTCGACGCGCTCGCGAAAACGCACACCGATCTCGTGTGCGGCACGAACCTGGAGATGATGCGCGGGATCCTGGCCGGCGCCCGGGCCACGGGGGTTCGCGCTGCGCTCGATCCGCAGCCGGGCTTGTGTTGCGTGGCGTTCCGGACCGGCTCGCGCCGGTAGCGCCCGGCGTTCGTGGGCCCCACGGTTCCCGGCCTCGCTCGAGCCGGTTGCGCGGCACGTTCGTCCGGTTTGAGGTGGCCGGAGCGGGAGGATCGCCTGCTCCGGGCGGCGAAATCTGAACGCGGCGAGATGCGATCGGCGCTCTGCTCGGGCGGAGCGCATCTGGCGAGAGCACCGAATCGTTGCACGTATGAGTCCGTCCGTCGCGCTCGCCGATCGGGCATTCATGAGGCTGAAACCGACAGTTGCACGCATAGCTCGCGCCCCGGTCACGGGGGTGCGGGCGGTCGCGCGTCCGGCTCGCGCCGTTGCGCGCCGCGTCGCGCGGGGCGGTCGCGCAGCCGGTCGCGCCGCGCGCGTCGTGGTCCGGCCGGTCGTGGTCGTCCTGCTCGCGCTGCTCGTTCCACTCCGCCTGATCGGTCGCGGGTTCGCGACGGCCGGGCGTGCGCTCGCTTTGGCCGGCCGCGGCGTTGCGCGCTGGGTTGCGTGGATCGCGCGGGGAATCGCTCGCCCGGTCGCCTGGGCCGGCCGCCACCTCGCGGCGTGGCGCGCGGGTCTGCGGTTCGCGCGATACGTCGTGTGGCGCCACTGGTTCGAGAGCGTCGGCCGGCGCGTGTACACGGCGCGCGTGAGCTGGAGCCGGCGAAGCCGCGTAGGCATGGCGCTCTTGCGTCTCGACTCGGGAGGCGCGATCTCGGCCGGCGTCGGCCGACGCGCGCTGCCGGTTGCGCTCATGCTCCTCGTAGGGAGCGCCGGCCTCGTCGCGCACACGATCCCGACGCCGCACACCGGCGACGAGACCGTCGCGATGGCGTTGATGGAGGACCGCTTCGACGACCGTCCCCTCACGCTCACGCCGGCGACGCGCATCCCCGCGGCCGCACCCCCGTCGCTCGCGGAGCAACGGTTGCAAGAGCGTGAAACGTACGCGTTCGCTCCGTGGTGGACGCTCGAAAAAGCAAACTCCTTCGACATTCGCGGCCTGACGACGATCGCGTACTTCGGCGTGGACGTCGCCGGCAACGGCGCGCTCGTCCGCAGCGGCAACGGTTGGGTGGGATACAACAGCCAGGAGCTCGCGGACCTCATCACCCGCGCGCACAAGAACAACGTGCGCGTCGTGCTTACCGTGAAGACTTTCGTCGCCCGCGACCTCCGCTCCCTGTCCAAGGATCAGCGTGCGGCAACGCGTCTGGTCAACGAGCTCGTGCCCGTGCTGCGCGCAAAGAACTTCGACGGAGTCAACCTCGACTTCGAAGGATTCGGCGGCGACGTGCGCAAGCAGTTCCCGCGCTTCGTCGGCGCGATCGCCAAGGGATTGCAGAAAGCGAACGAGGCGTGGCAGGTCACCATCGACACCTACGTCAGCAGCGCCGAGATCACCGAGGACGCGTTCTTCGACGTGCCGGCGATCGCTCCGCACGTCGATGCATTCTTCGTGATGGGTTACGACATGTACGCGCAGGGGCGCGCGTCACCGAACGCGCCGCTGCCGCGGTACGAGAGCGCGATCCGTGCGTACCTCTCGCAGGTGCCCGCGTCGAAGCTGATCCTCGGCACTCCGTTCTACGGCTACGACTGGCCGACCGTCGACAACAGGCCGCACGCACGCGCCGTCGGCGAGAAGTCGCCGATCACGTACAGCGACATCGTGGCGGCGGGATGGCCGCGGTACTGGGACGCGGTGTCGCAATCGCCGTGGACCGCGTATCGCGTCGGCGGTCAGTGGCACGAGGTCTACTACGACGATCCGTCATCGATCGCGCTCAAGACGCAGCTCGCGCAGCGCTACAAGCTGCGCGGCGTCGGTGCGTGGGCACTCGGGATGGAAGGCGCGGAGCGCGAGATGATCACCGCGTTGCTGGGTCAGCTCAAGAAGATCATCGGCGGTCCGGCCGCTCCGCCGATCGCCGCGCCGAACACGGCGCCGTCGTCGTCGCCGAAGGCGAGCCCCAAGCCCAAGCCGAAACCGTCGCCCAAACCGTCGCCGTCGAGCTCTCCCTCGCCGTCACCGTCGCCATCGCAGAGCCCGGTGCCGATCATCGTGCCGACGATCGGCGTCGGCTAGCGCTTTTCGTCGGGCGCGTTCACAGGATCAGCTCGCCCTCGCCGGCGAGCACCACGGAACCGCCCACGCGCACGCGTCCGCGCGCGGTTACGACGACGAGCGTGGAAGGCCGGCCTACCTCGGACCCCTGCGAGATGTCGAACGCGAGATCACCGGCGCGCGCGCTGAGATAGAGGCCGAGCGCGGCCGCGGCGGAGCCCGTGGCGGGATCCTCGAAGACACCCACAGCCGGCGCGAAGAAGCGCGCCTTTACTTTCGTCGGGGCGATCGCCGTGAAGCAGTACACGCCGTCGCTCGCGAGGTCGGCGATCTCGGGCCGGGGCTCGATCGCGGACAGCGTGACCGCGTCGGCGATCGGAACCATGAGCTGTGACACGCCGGCGCTTGCGACGGCCGGGGAGAGCATCACGCGCTCCATGCCGAGCTGCGCGGCGTTGAGCCCGATGTCGGTCTCCGCCAGCCCGAGCGCGTGCGCGACGAACGAGGAGTCTTCGAGGTCGGGGCCGACGTTACCGGCGCGCTCCAGCCACGTCGTGTCGAGCGCGAAGCTCACCGCCGTGTCGCCGGCGGTGGTGCGCTGCACGACGCGATCGCCGTGCACGAGCCCGAGATGCTTCAGCGCCCACGCCGTGCCGATCGTCGGGTGGCCTGCGAACGGCATCTCCGCGGCGGGCGTGAAGATGCGCGAGACGTAGGAATCGATGGTCACGTTGGTGACGAAGGTGGTCTCGGAGAGGTTCAGCTCGCGCGCGATCGGCTGGAGCTCCGCCTCGGGGATGACGTGACCCTCGGGGAAGACGGCAAGCGCGTTGCCGGCCAGGGGCCGGTTAGTGAATACGTCGACAAGGAGGTATCGCGCGCGCATTCTCCACACAATCCGTCGGGGTCACGGGAGCATCTTTGCGGAGCCGCCCGCGAAACTCAAGGCGGCCGCGCCCGGGGCCGCCATTCGGCGGGGAGGACGCCGATCCGGAACGCCCTCCCCGCCGTGTTTCGCGCGGCCGCCGGCTCAGGAGACGTACGCGCGCGCCGTCACGTCGAACGCGAATCGATCGCCGCGTGCAGACAGCAGGATCAATCGCGTGCCGATTGCCTCAATGATGCGCACTGCGCCGCGTGCTGCCGGCGTCTCATAAGCACCGCCGTCGGTTCGGGCAGCCGTGCCGTCCGGTGGCGTCACGTCGACCACGACGACGCCCGCGTCGGGATCGTCGCGGAAGCCGCCCGCGTAGACGTTGACGTGCTCTCCGGCGATGACCTCGTGCCATTGGTTGATGATCGTGAAGGACGACGGCAACGGCGCTTGGCCGCTGTCGATGATGCCGGTGAACCATGCGGGTTCGGGGAAGGGGACCGTGCCGGTGAGGACCGCGAGGTCTTTCGGGGCGTGCGGTTTCGCGAATGCTTCGCGGCGGTCGGTTTCGATGTCGTGGAGAAGGGTGTGTTTGGCGGGAGGCAGCGCGCTCGGCGCGCTGCCTCCCGCCCGGGCGAGTGGTATCGACAACGCCGCGCACAAAGCGGCCGCGACGAGGGCCGTGCGTGTCACCGGGTTCATGCGTTCCTCCAATTGATATCCGTCGACCAAGCAAGCTGTTGCGCCGTCCGCGAGTCGGCGTTCAGTCGCGAGTGCAGTTGCGTCCATCCTTGGGCCGGGGTGTTCTGGGTGCCGTTGGTGCAGCCTCCAACGTCGATGCACGCGCCGTACTGGGTCATGACTCCCGCAATGTGCATGCGATAGCCGTGCGCGACGTACGCGTAGAGGCTGAGGCGATACCACTGCGTCGCCATGCTGCCGTTCTCGGTGTAGATCTGCGGCAGCGGCCACGCGGCAGGCTGACCCCACGCGACGTACCACACGTCCTCTTGCGTCCATCCGTTGTTGCACGACCCGTACGGCGGGCAGCCGGCCGCATCGCCGAAGTCGTAGTACGGACGCGTGTCGATCGATCCGTATCCATCTCCCCACGCCCGGCTGTTGGCAACGGTGTTCCAGCTCAGCTCCATGTCGATGGCGCCCGCGACGTCGACTTGCCAGAGGTAGTTGCGGTCGCCGAGCCATGCGACGAGGTTGTTGATCATCTGCGCCCACGCTCGGCCGTGCGCGAACGTGGTGGTGCCCTTGTAGTTGGAGGTCCCGACCCCGAGCACGGCGCGAGGCGTCGCGGTCGAGCACCGGTACCAGCCGGTGAGCCACGCCTTCGCGGTGGCCTCGACCTGGGCGATCGAGCGAAACGTGTTGGCGCCGAAGATGATCGTTCCGTAGCTGCCGTTCGCGTACGCGGGGCGCCCGAAGTCGAGAACCGTGATGCCGCTGACGTTCATGCGTCCCTCGCGGCAACCGAGCGCGTCGATCGTGTCCGGGTTGGTCGTCTTGACGTAGTGGCTGTACGTGTACGCGGGCGGCGTGGCTGCTGCGGCGACGCGCGCCGGGAGCAGCGCGGCCGCGAGCGCGAACGCCACGCATGCGGCTGTGCGTTCGAATCGCATCGTTCCCCTCCCTCTCGCCTGTGCGTCGCGGGAAGGCAAACGACGTGCGCGCGAGACTACGACGTCACGCGCGCAGGGTCCAGGATCGGTGGAACACGCGGAACGACGCGATCACGCCGCGCGCCGCCGTGGGAAGCGCGGCGGACGGGCCCGCCGCGATCAGCGCCGGCGCAGGGCGAACGCGATGCCGCCGGCCGACGCGAGCCCGAGGATCGCGAGCACGAACATCGCGGTGTCCGGGACGCCGGTGGACGGCAGCGAACCGCCCGAGGGTTTCGGTCGCGTGCGCTTGCGGCCTTGCACCTGCGTCGGCGCCGGCAGCACGCTCGCGGCGCCGACCAAATCGACGGTGAGCGTGTACGGCGCGCCGCGCGGATCGGTCGTGGTCGTCGTGGGATCGGGAAGCGTGCGGCTCACGACGACGCGGTACTGACCGGGCGCGAGATTCGTAAGCGTGAGCGATGCGGCGCCGGGCAAGGCGCGGAACGTATCCGCCACGGCGACGCCGTACTTGTCGTAGACCATGATGTCCCACTCCTCGCCGGACACGCCGGTGAGGTCGAGCTTCAAGCTCTGGAGGTTCTTCGGGACCTCGAGCGCATACGTGGGCCAGTCGTTGTTGACCGCATCGAGCGCAACGAGCGTCAGGAACGTGGTCGGGTCGGTCGCGTACGCGTAGCCGGTGATCGTCGTCTTCACGCCTTCGAGCGCTGAGAGGTCGATAACTTCCACGGAGACGAGCGCCGGCAAGCGAGCGGTAAACCGGCGGCCGTTGGTCTCGTCTCGAATGTCGGCGTACACGTACCCTGTGTACAGACCTGCCAACGTCCCGGCCGGGACGGTCAGCCCGATCTGTGCGTCCTCGGTGCCTGCGATTGTGCGTGCGTCGGGAAGCGTCCACCACGAAGGCGGAATCGCGCGCGCGTTGATCGAAGGCGTTCCGGACACGGCGCGGAACGACACGGAGTACGCGTGCGACGTTTGCGGGTCGAGTCGCAGCGTGCGCACCACGGTTTGCGTCGGCTTCGCGGTGCCGAGCTGGAGGTTCGGTTGCAGCTCGTACTCCGCGGGCTTCGTAGGGTTGCCCGCGGTGTACACCAGCACGCCTTGTGTGAGGGCGTCGAGCGCGGCGACGACGTTCACGCGTCCGGCTCCTTCCACGAGCGAACCCACCGACCGAGGATCGCTGCCGGTGTTCTCGCGCGCGCCGACCTCGGCACGCAGTTGATACGGAACGCCCGGCAACTCGGCCGGATACGCGACCTTCGCCAGCTTTCCTCCGGCGAACGCAGGGCGCGGCGCGGGTGTGAACGCGGTGTTGCTCATCGCGGCGGCGATGATCCAGAACGGCGGACGGTTCCCGAACGCGCCGCTCGTGCCGAACGCGCGGCGGTAGCCGTCGACGAGCAACGCGGCCGATCCGGCGGCGTGTGGCGCCGCCATCGACGTGCCCGAGAACGACGCGTAGCCGTTCTGCACGTCGGGGTCGGTGAGATTGCTCTTCGTCGCCACGATGTAACGGCCGGGGGCGGCGAAGTCGGGAGCGAACAGCAAGTCCTGCGTCGGGCCGCGGCTGGAGAAGTTCGCGATCGCCGGGAGCACGCGTCCGACCCGGTCCTTCTTCGCGCGTCCCGAGTTCGCCGCCGGCGACGACTGGTCTTCGCGCGTTTCGTTGGCGCCGATCGCGAGGTCCCAGTCCTTCACGGAGGCGGCGATCGTGTTCACGTGCGGCGCGACGGCCGGTGCGCCGATCGTGAAGAACCGGTCTCCGGAGTTGCCCGCCGACACCATGATCGACGGATGACCCCACGCCGGGTTCGTCGCGAGCGCCTCGAACCCGAGCGATTGCGGGTCGTAGCGGTCGGTGAGCACGCCGTACCGCACGTCGATGCCGAACGACAGGTTCAGCACGTCCGCTTGCTGATCGATGACCGCCCACTCGCCGGCCGCAAGCATGTCGTCGGTGAGCGCGGTGACGTCGATCGCGATGCGTCCCGCGATGATGCTCGTCTCCGGCGCGACGCCCGGATACGTGCCGCGCGTGGCCGCGTCCGTTCCCTCCGCGGTGCCGGAGATCTCTCCGGTCACGTGCGTGCCGTGACCACCGAGGTCGTAGATGCCTTGGCCGGACAGCTTCTGGCCGCCGAGGAACAGCGCGTTGGCGATCACTTTCGGCGCGCATCCGGCCTCGCTCCAATGCTCGAAATCTTGATCGTCGAGGTCGATGTGGCTCGCGTCGGTCCCGGTGTCGAGCACCGCGACGCGCACGCCTCGCCCGCGAATGCCGCGATCCCACAGCACCGGGGCTCCGAGGTCGGTGACGCCGCGCTTCTTGAGGTTGGCGTTCTTCTTCCACGCGTTCGCGTCGGTGTTTGCGGAGCAGCCCTCCGCAGGAATCACCGCAGCTTCGTCGCGCGCGACCTCGGTTGCCGATACGGTCGCCGATCCCGAGTACGTATATGAGACCGGCACGGTCGGAAAGTTCGCTTGCCGGTAGTACGCGACGAGCTTCCACGTCCCGGTTTGCAGCGCGTCGGGCTCGCCGTACTTGAACGCGATCTGGCCCAGGAAGTTCGGCCGGTCCATCACCGTGCGCCCGTTCGGATCGACCAGCGCGACCTCCAAGAAGTCCAGCGCGTTCGCGTCGAGGTGCGGCTGGCCGGGTGGCGCCACCAGGAGGTCGATCGTGATCGAGCGCGACCCGCTCGCGACCGGGATGTCGTGTACCGCAGGGGCGTCGCCGCGCGTGATCGTCCCCGAGATCGACGTGTTGGTGTCGTCGATGCGACCGGACAGCACCGGATACAGCGCGCGCACCCACGGCTTCGACGCGAGATCGAGAAGCTCACGACGCGACGCCACCGCCGACACCGCGTTCACCGAGCGCAGCGCCCACCGCACGCGCGCGCCGGTCGCGGCGACGTCGCGCACGTGGCGCGACGACCTTCCCTCGGTCACCACGTAGACGACGAAATCTCCATGCCGGAAATCGGAGACCAGGTAGGCGAGGCGTTGATCCGGCTGGAATCCGAGCTCCAGCATCTGGCGCAGGCCGCCGCGCAGCTTGCGCATGTCTGCGCCCGGCTGCGCGCTGTTCACCGGCAGCAAGCCGGCGGCGACCGCGATCGCCGCGAGACCGATCAACGCCTTCTTCATCGAGAAATCCCCCGTTTGGTAAGAGAACCGAACATACCGATGCGGTGTGACAACGCCGCCGCTGCGAGCAGCAACGCGACTCCGGCGAAGATGACCGCGCCGCTGGACGTGCCGGTGGACGGCAAGCGATCGCTCGCGACCTTGCCCGCCGGGACCTTCTTGTTCCCGAGCACGAACGTCTCGGGCACGCCGCCGTCGCCGAGGTTGGAGTTGCCTTCGATGAAACGAACGGCGTTCACGTCGCTCGCGCCCGGTCCGGTGTAGCGCAACACGTACAACCCGTTGCGCAAGTCGACCATGTAGATGAGCCCGTCCTTGATGATCGGGTAGCTCCACGCAACGACCTTCGACGTTCCCATCGAGAGCGCGGGATCTTCAGTGACGACGTAGCTCAGCGGCTCCGGCATGAAAACGCCGACTTGCGCGGGCGACGCCGGGTTCGCGAGCGAGATCGCGCGCAAGCCGTTGGAGTGCCACGTGACGAACGCAAGGTCGCCGACGAGCGTCGGGTTGTGCGAGGCATACGACGTGAAGTACGTGTTCTGCGGATCTTGTCCCGCGGCGCCCTCGCAGTACGCGGGCTGGTTCTCGGCCAGCCGGAACTCGCTCACGACCTTGGGGCGCGTCTCGTCGGAGACGTCGATCACGCCGACCCAGCCCCACGGGCAGCCGTGCTCCCCGAACACGTCGTCGAGCGCCTTGCCGTACACCTCGTCGGTGGTCAGCACGAGATCCTTGTTCGGGACTTTCACCGCGCTGTGCGTGCCGATCTTGGTGAACGACGGGATGCGTTGCGCGACCGGTGTGACGAGCCTCACCTTCGGATCGGTCAACGCGTACGCAACCTCGCTCGTGTCGAGCACCAGGAACCCTCCGCCGAGGTACGCGAGATACGTGCGCGTGCCGTCCGGCGACACGCCGATGGAGTGCAGGCGCACGTCGTTGTCGGTGCGCAGCTGCTCGCTGAACTGATCGTTGCCGAACCACCGCACGGCCTCGGTGAACTGACCCTGCCGCGCCTTGCTGATGTCGGTGATGATCAGGTTCGGTTGCGTCGTCGACGACGTCGGCGTGGACATGAACAGCAACGCGCGGCCCGCATGCACCGGGTCGACCCACAAGAACATCTCGTGCGGCGTGCGCGTGGGTTGATAGCTCGCGATCTTCTTCGGGTTCACCTGATCGGTGATGTCGTAGAAGGCGATCTCGCGCGTGAGGCTGCCGGCGACGTCGGCCGGCGACGCGCACGCGTGGATGATCGCGCTGCACTGGAAGTTCATCACGAGGAGGAGCTTCTGCTGCGGCCACACCCGGAGCTCGCGCGACGTGATCGACGGGAGCGCTTGGTCGGACGGCCCGATCTCGTTCACGACGCGCGGCGCGGCCGGGTTCGCGACGTCCACGACGAGGACACCGGCGTGCGGGTGCGATCCGTCGGTCCGGCTCCCGATGTAGACGGTGTGGTCGTACAGCGCCGGCGCGGCGTTCATGCCCCGGTTGTGGAGCGGCTCGTGGCCTACGAGCTCGAAGTTGATCGCCGGCGCGGCGTTCCCCAACCCCGGCAACGCCGCAACGGCGGCCACTAGCGCGGCCGCCGCAAGGCCTGCGATTCTCGCCAGCACTCCCATAGGAAGACGAACGGTTGAAAGGTTCGATTCCGGGGGGCGGGTTTCCTGCCGATCGGGTCAGCCCCGGACATCCTCCAGGGTAGCGCGAAATGCCTGGTAGGAGGCCTCGTCGAACAACACGAACCGCGCCAGGTCGAGGCTAGCGCTCGTCGTGTCCAGCACGGCTCGAATTGCTACCGCGGCGGCCTCGCCGATCGGGTAGCCATAGACGCCGGTGGAGATGGCCGGAAAGGCGATGCTACGCGCACCCACCTCGGCCGCGACGCGCAGCGATTCGGTGTGGCACAACGCCAGCAACCCGGACCGGTCCTGGGACTCGGCGTACACCGGCCCCACCGTGTGCACGACCCACGTTGCGGGCAGCCGCCCAGCGGTCGTGACCACGGCTTGCCCGGTCGGAAGCCCGTCCGGATACAGCTCGGCGCGGATGCGTTTGCACTCGGCGAGAATGTCCGGCCCTCCACGCCGGTGGATCGCGCCGTCCACGCCGCCTCCGCCCAGCAACGTCGAGTTCGCCGCGTTGACGATCGCGTCCACCTCTTGCTCCGTGATGTCTCCGCGGACGAGCTCGATCTTCATGGCCGTTTGAGATTGCGCGGCGAAACGACGTATCCGAGGCGCGCGGCGCCCCGTTGCAGTCGCGCATCGAGCGTCACGAATCGGCAGCCGAGCAGCTCCGCCAGCGCGAGGTACTCCGCGTCGTACGTCTTCGCGAAGCCGAGTTCGCTTGCAATGCGCCATGCGGTCTCGCCCAGCGTCTTCGGGTTGCGCTCGCGCACCTTCGACCGAGTAAATGCCGTCAGCGACCGGCGACCTTGCTCTTCGGAGATGTCCTTGCGCCACACCGCCTCGTGCAGCACCGACCTCACTTCGGACCACAAGAGGGGTGGTGCGACGAGCTCTTCACGGAATATGTCGAACCCACCGGGCGAGGACGAGGCCGGCAGCGCGACGCTTGCATCGATGACGAGCAACGTCACCGGCCGCGGCGCGAGCGATGGATGAGCCGCACCCAATCCGGCTGCGCTTCGCCGGTCCACGTCTTCTTCCATGCGCGCGGGTACGGAAGCGATCCGTCGTGCTCGCCGAGCATCTGGTCGAGGTCCGCCTCCTCGATCATGTGCTGCGTTCCGATCTTTCGCGCGCGCAGTCTCCCGGAACGAATCCAGCGGCGAACGGTCTCGGCATCGCGTCCGACTCGTCCGGCGGCTTCGGGTACGGTCAGCATTGTAGTCGCATACTACTACACCTATTTCTCGCGCGTCTCAGCGCATGTCGTCGATCGCGGCGTGCGCGGCGTGCCAGCCCGGCGCTCCGCATACGCCGCCGCCGGGATGGGCGCCGGAGCCGCATAGGTACAGGCCGGGGATGGGAGTGCGCGGGCCGAGACGGTCGCCGAAGATCTGCCCGGGCGTGATCTCGCCGTGGAAGATGTTGCCGCCGGTGAGGCCGAATCGCGCTTCGAGGTCGGGCGGGCCGAGCACCTCGCGGTGCAACACGATGTCGGGGAGGTTGGGCACGTACCGCGCGAGCGTGCGCACGACTGCGTCGCCGCCGTCGGACCGCATCGCATCCCATTCTTCAGTCGAAACCGTCCCCGGCGCGTACTGCGCGAAGCAGCTTGCGACGTGCTTGCCGGGAGGCGCGAGCGAATCGTCGGTCGCCGACTGGATGAACACCTCCATGAACGGGTTCGCCGACGGGCGCCCGCCGTTCGCGTCGTGATGCGCCGTGTCGAGATACGCGAGCGAGGGCGCGATGCAGATGGTGCCGCAATGATGTGGGGCGGTTTCTGTTCCGGGGAGCGCGACGAAGTCCGGCAAAGTGTCGAGCGCGAGATTGACCTTCATCACCGATCCGGTCGTGTCGATGTCGCGCACGCGTTGCTCGAACGCCGCGTCGAGCGATCCCGGCTCGATCAGCCCGAGGAACGTGCGCTTCGGATCGGCGTTCGACAGCACGAGGTCGGCCGTCGTCGTCTTGCCGTCCACGCGCACGCCGCGCGCACGCCCGAGCGCGTCGAGCGCGATGCCTTCAACGTCGACGCCGGTGCGAATCTCCACGCCTTGCTCGCGCGCGCACGCGGCGAGCGCTTGGGTCACGCTCCCCATTCCTCCTTGCACGTATGCCCACGTGCCGGCGCCGTCAACGAGCTCGCCCCCGAATGCGTGGTACGTCATCACGAACGCGGTGCCCGGATCGAACGGCCCCGAGAACGTTCCGATCAACCCCTGCGTCGCCTGCATCCCTTGCATCTCGTCGGAGGAGAAGAAGTGGCGCACGGTGTCGGCCACCGATCCGACGATCGCCAGGCGGAACAGCTCCCGCTTGCCGCGGCGCGACAGCTCCGCCTCGAGCTCGGCGAGCGTCGGCGGCGCCGGATCCATGACGAGCGGTCGCACGATCGCGGCGACCTCGTCCCAAAACGCGTTCCACCGGGGATACGCTTCGGCGTCGTGCGGGCTGATCTTCTCGATCTCTCGCAGCGTGCGCGCGCCGTCGCGCCAGATCGTGAACGAGCGGCCGTCGGGGAGCGGAACGAACGTGCGCGGCTCCTTCGCGTACCAGTAGAGGCCGTACCGGCGCAGGTCCAGCGCCTGCAGCACCTCGGGCCGGAACAGGCTGAACGAGTACGCGGCGCTCGAGACCCGGAAACCGGGAATCAGCTCCTCGGTGACGCACGCGCCGCCCACCACGTCGCGCCGTTCGAGGACCACGACGCGCACGCCCTGCGCGGCGAGCAGGCACGCCGCCACGAGGCCGTTGTGCCCGGCGCCGACGACTATGGCCTTCTTGTCCATGCCCGGGGAGTCTCCCGGCCGTTGCCGCGGGCGCGCAAATGAAGGCCGACGCACAGAGCAAACGGCGCAGCGCGTTTCACAAGGGCGCACGCGTGGGGTTGCCCATGTGCTCGTGGGCTTTGTTTCAGATCAACAACACGCGAGCGTGTTGTCGAAATGAACATCTCTCATGAGCACCTAAGGCCGCCCCCGGCCCGGTGGGTAGGGAGGAAAGCGACCGGCCGGTAGCGAAGCATGTTTCCGGACTTGGTCCGGGATTCGGGAGGGAAACCCTGGTGAGAGTGCTGTGTATGGCGCTTGCGCTCGCCACGATGTCGCTGGTGACGGCGCCGGCTCCCGCCCTGACCAAGGGCGTCGTGGTCACGCAAGGCTTCAAGTACTACCCAGGCGACACGTCGCTGTCGGCCGAGGACGGGTCCCGCACCGCGCTGGTCGTGCTCCAGGGAGGATCGGTGACGCTGGTGAACGTGGAGGTGAACTTCCAGGGACACTCGATCACCGCGGTGGACGTGATCCCCGGAACGGAGACCCCGCTGTTCGACAGCGGCATCGTCCAGCCGCAGAAGACCGGCGACGTCGCC
>JBIOWR010000053.1:0-2193 GCA_044868775.1 Actinomycetota bacterium | reverse complement strand
ACGAAGGATCCGGAACGCTCGCCGGCCTCGGCTACGTGGTCATGGACGAGGTCCACTACTTGCGCGACCCGTATCGCGGCGCGGTGTGGGAGGAGGTGCTCATCCACCTGCCGCAGGATGTGCGCGTCGCCGCGCTGTCGGCCACGGTCTCGAACGCGGAGGAGTTCGGCGACTGGCTCGCGACCGTGCGTGGGGACACCGACGTGGTGATCGAGGACAAGCGGCCGGTGCCGCTCGAGCACCGGTACATGATCGGAGATCAGCTGCACCCGACGTTCGTCGCGCGCGACGGGGATGCGATGCCGAACCCTGCGTTGCTGCGTGCGACCGCGCCGGTACGGCGCGGTCGCAGCACGTACCAGCGTCGCGTTCCGATGCGGCAGCGTGGCATTCCGAGCCGCGTTGACGTCGTCGAGCGCCTCGACGCCGAAGGCTTGCTTCCCGCGATCACGTTCATCTTCTCGCGCAACGGCTGCGACCAGGCCGTGCGCCAATGCGTCTCGGCGGGATTGCGATTGGTGACGGCGGAGGAGCGCGAGCGCATCGCCGAATACGTGGAGATGCGCGCGGGCGTGCTCGCCGACGAAGACCTGGAGGTGCTCGGCTACGAGACGTGGCGCGAGGGATTGGAGCGCGGCATCTCCTCGCACCACGCCGGCATGATCCCGCTCTTCAAAGAGACCGTGGAGGAGTTGTTCGAGCGCGGGCTCATCAAGGCGGTCTTCGCTACCGAGACGTTGTCGCTCGGCATCAACATGCCCGCGAAGACCGTGGTGATCGAGCGCTTGATGAAGTTCACCGGAGAGAAGCACGAGATGCTCACGCCCTCCGACTACACGCAGCTCACCGGACGCGCAGGCCGCCGCGGCATCGACCCGGTCGGCTACGGCGTCGTGCTCCACCAGCCCGACATCCCCTTCGATCGCATCGCCGCGCTCGCCGGCGCGCGCACGTACCCGCTGTCGTCATCGTTCCGGCCCTCGTACAACATGGCCGTCAACCTCATGCGCTCCTACACCGTGGACGACGCGATCCGTTTGCTCAACCTTTCGTTCGGCCAGTTCCTTGCCGACCGCAGCGTCGTGAAGCTCGAGCGCACGATCGACGACAACCGCCGCTACCTCGCGGGATACCGCGAGCATCTGGAATGCGATCGCGGAGACGTGCTCGAGTGGTACGCGCTCGTGAAGAAAGCGCGCGAGGAGCGGCGCGCGCGCACGCGCGAGCAACGCCGGGAACGCGTCGAAGAGATGGAGACGACGATCGAGGCGTTGCGCCCCGGGTCCGTCGTTCGCTTCGATCGCGGGCGTAACCGCGGGCTCGCAGTTGTCGTGCGCCGCGTCGGCGGAGGCTTGCTCTTGCTCGGCGAGCGCGGCGATCGCATCCAATTGAACGCTCGCAACTGGCGGCACCCGCCGCGCCGCGTGGGTGTCCTGGATTTGCCCGAAGGCCACCGCCGCACGCCCGCATACTTCACCGAGGTGCGCAAGCGGCTGCAGACGTTCCGCCCGCCGCCCGACGAACGCACCCCGGTACGCGCCTCCACGGTGGGCGACACCGAACGCCGCGCCGAGCAGCACCCGGTGGCGTCGTGCCCAGACCGCGCGGAGCACGAACGCTGGGCCGAGCGCTACGACCGTCTGCACGAGGAGACCGAAGCGTTGGAGAAGCGCGTCGGTCGCCGCACCGGCACGCTCGCGCGCACGTTCGGTCGCGTGCTCGAGATCCTGGAGCAGTTCGGGTACGTCACGCGCGGCGGTGACCTGACCGGCAAAGGCGAACGCTTGTGCCGCATCTACAACGAGAGCGACCTGCTCGTGGCCGAAACACTGGAGTCGCAGATGTTCGCCGGCCTCGACCCACCCGAGATCGCAGCGCTCGCGTCCGCGCTCGTCTTCGACTCGCGCGGACTCCCGGTGGAGTTCGCCTGGCCCACCGAACGCGTACGCAAAGCGTTCGGCCGCATGATACGCAGCTACAAACAGATCCACGAGATCGAGCAGGTGCGCGGCATCGAGCTGTGCCGCGAGCCCGACCCCGGCTTCACCGAGCAGGTCTATTGGTGGGCGAAGGACGAACCGTTCGACGAGGTGCTCCCCATGGGGGAGATGTCCGCCGGAGATTTCGTTCGCTCGACCAAGCAAGTGTGGGACTTGCTCAAGCAGCTCGCTGAGGTGTCCGGCGACGACGCCA
>JBIOWR010000052.1:0-3138 GCA_044868775.1 Actinomycetota bacterium | reverse complement strand
CCCGCCCGCCCGAGGCCGCGGGTAGCATCGCCGGGCGTGACGCTCGAACTCCGTCCGGCCGGCGAACCCGATCTGGCCGCGCTCAACGATCTCTACAACCACTACGTGCTCCACACGCACGTCACGTTCGACATGGAGCCCGGAAACCTCGAGTGGCGGCGCGAGTGGTTCTCCCACTACGCAACGACCGGCCGGCATCGCGTGCTCGTGGCGCTCGACGACGAAACGGTCGTCGGATACGCCGCCAGCAGCCGGTGGCGGCCGAAACAGGCGTACGAGACCTCCGTGGAGACGAGCGTGTACTGCGCGCCGCATGCAACCGGCAAGGGCATCGGGCGCGCGCTGTACGAGAAGCTGTTCGAGGCGCTCGAAACCGAAGACGTGCATCGCGCGTACGCCGGCATCGCGCTGCCGAACGACGCGTCGGTCGCGCTGCACGAACGATTCGGGTTTCAACGCGCAGCGTTCTTCTCCGAGCAAGGACGCAAGTTCGGGCGGTACTGGGACGTCGCTTGGTTCGAGAAGCGGTTCGAATAAGGGCGCGCTGACCCGGAAAACGAACATGGCCCGGGGGACCGGGCCATGCCGTTGCAACGACCGAAGTGCTATGGGAGGGGCGTCAACGTCGGAAGCGGAACGGTGGACGGATCCGGCGAAGGTGAAGGTACTGCGGTTGGGTCTGGCGACGGCACTGCAGTCGGGTCCGGCGAAGGGATCGGCGGAATCGTCGGCAATGCAGTCGGATCGGGGGACGGGATGGCAGTCGGGTCCGGCGACGGGATCAAGCTCGGGTCCGGATTCGGCACCAGCTCGCCCGGGTCGGGCAGGTTGCCCGCCGCGCTCTCGCCGGGCACCGCGATCACGCTGATCGATGCGGATGCGCTGTTGCCGGCGAAGTCGGTCGCGACGACCGAGAGCTCGTGACGGCCGGGCGACGCGGTGAAGTCGTACACGGACGTCGCACCGCTCGCGATTGCGTTGCCGTCGAGCTTCCACACGACCGAGGCGATGCCCGCCAGCGCGTCGCTTGCGTTTGCCTTCAGGGTCGTGCGTCCGGCGACCACCGCGTCGAGCGCCGCCAGGGGCTCATCGTCGAGCGTGATCTCGTTGCGCGACGGACGCGTGATCTCCACCGACGGGTCGGTGTTGTCGACGTACGCGTAATCGACGGCGGAGTACGTGGCCGTGCCGGAGATGCGAAGCCGGACCGCGTACACCGCGTCGCTCCAGTTGCCGATGTTCCAGTTGTAGCCGAGCGCGCGGATCGGCACGCGAATCGCGATCGGCGACCACGATGCCGCGTTGGACGACGCGAGCACGTCGACGAGCGAGTTGTTCGTGATCGCCGTGCCGGTACGGTAAGTCCACGCGACGCGCAACGTGTCGCTGGCGAAGGAATCGGGGACTTGCAGCGTGATCGAGCCGGGGCTCGTCGCCGTGAATCCCGGAACCGCAAGGATCGCGGTCAGCATCATGGCGGCGGAAGCCGCCACCAGACGGATCTTGTTGCGGTTCATTCGTTCCCTCCTCAAAAGTTGCGTACTGATTGGAGAACGACCGACCCCGCGTTCAGTCATCGCTTGCGCGTAGTCCGTTCGGACTATTTTCGAGATCACACTTCGTACGAAACGGACCGCGGAGGACGAACCTACCCACGCTTTGGTTGCGCGATGGCTGCGAGGAGTCGGTTCGTGGCTCCGGTGAGGCCGTGACGCTCGGCAAGCTCCTTGACCTTTTTGACCTCGGGAGGGTGTGTCGGGAGCGTGATGTCGGCGTCGGCGACCGGTGCGTCGCCGGTGATGCGCACCACACGCGCGGCGCGCTCGAGGTAGTCGCTCGCGGCGGCGATCTTGGCGAGCGGTCCGGCCGGCGTGCGCTCCGCGACCTCCAGGATCTTTTCCAGCGTGCCGTGGGTGGAGACGAGCGCTGCGGCGGTCTTCGCGCCGATGCCGCGCACGCCGGGCAGCCCGTCGGACGGATCGCCGCGCAATATCGCAAAGTCGGCATAGGTGCGGCCGGGGATGCCGTAGCGCCGGCCGATCTCGCGCTCGTCCACGACCGTGAGGTCGCTCACGCCGCGCACCGGGTACAGCACGACGACGTCGGGGTCGCGCACGAGCTGGAAGAGGTCGCGATCTCCGGAGACGATCTCGATGCGGCCGCGCGTGCGGAGCGCGATCGTGCCGATGACGTCCTCGGCTTCGTAGTCGTCGGCCCCGGCGGTGGCGATGCCGACCAGATCGAGCAGCTCGACGACGAGGTCGATCTGTTCGTCGATCGCGACTTCCGCTTGGGCGGGCTCCTCTGCGACGCGGTGCGCCTTGTACTCCTCGATGAGCTCGACGCGCCAGGTCGGGCGCCAGTCCGCGTCGAGCGCGCACGCGAGGTGCGTGGGCCTTCGTTCTGCGATGAGCCGGGAGACCATGTTGATGAATCCGTACGCGCCGTTCACCGGCGTGCCGTCCGGCGCGCGCACCGTGTCGGGCACGGCGAAGAACGCGCGGTAGATCAAGCTTGAGGAGTCGATGAGCATCGTCAGGCGCTTCGGCATGGGCCAAAGGGTACGCTTCCGGGCCGTGATCGAGTTCACCGAGTGGGCACGCGAGGTGCTGACGCGCGCGAGTGAAGCCGCGCAACGGCTGAACCCGGATGCGCGGGTTCGGCTCGCGCAGACGGCTCAGGGGTTTGCGGTGCTGCTCACCGACGAGGCCGAGCCCGGCGACGTGGAAGCCGATCTCGGTTCGGCGCGCGTGCTGGTCGAGAGCGGCGTGGAGGGTCTCGTCGATGTGCAGGACCCGCACGATCGCATCGTCTTGCGCCCCGCCGGCTCCACGCCGAACGCGCGGCCCGCGTAACTCGTAGCGACCGCTCGCTCGCTCGCTACCGCTCGCTCGCTCGCTACCGCTCGCTCGCTCGCTCCGCCCTCGGCGCCCGTCGCAACGCCACGGTGAACGTGCTGCCCTCGTCGCACACGCTTCGCACCGTGACGGTCGCCCCCATGCGATCGCACAGTTGCTTGACGAGATACAGCCCGATCCCGAGGCCGCCTTGCTGGCGCGTCGCCGCAGGCTCCACCTGGAAGAACCGCGTGAAGATCTTCTCGAGCTTGTCGGCGGGTATTCCCTTGCCGTAGTCGCG
>JBIOWR010000051.1:0-8858 GCA_044868775.1 Actinomycetota bacterium | reverse complement strand
GATCAGGCCGGCTCGGGCGCCTCGCGCGGCAGCAGGCCCAGCTCGCGCAGCCGGCGCAGCACGGTCGTGCGCGGCACGCCCGCCACCCGCGCCACCACCACCCGACCGCCCCGCGCCGGCCGTGTTGCCGCGCAGTGTCCACGTTCGCCCGCGAACGATGTTTCATTTTGACAACACGCGCGTGTTGTTGATTTGAAACAAAACACTCGGGCACATAGGGGACGGTGGCCCGGATTCGTATGGATGAGGCTCCAGGCAGCGTGTCTTGATAGCGTGCCGACGTGGGCTCTCCCTTCGGCACTCTTCACGTCGTGCTCAACCCGCGCGCGGGGCGCGGGGCGATGGAGCGCGTGTGGCCGCGCGTGCGCGAGGTGCTGGCGCGCGAAGGACTCGACGTCATCATCACGGTCACCGAACGTCCGGGCCACGCCACCGAAGCGGCGCGGCGGGCGGTGGAGGGGGGCGCGACGTTCGTCGTGGCGGTGGGCGGTGACGGGACCGTGCACGAGGTGGTCAACGGCATGATGGGGCCCGAGAAGCCGCTCAACCCCGATGCCGTGCTCGGCGTGATCCCGGCGGGGACCGGCTGCGACTTCGTCAAGACGTTCGGTCTCTCACAGAATCCGCTCGAAGCGGCGAAGCACCTTGCCGGCGATCACCTGTGGGGGCGGCTCGACGTCGCGCGCGTGACGTGCGCAACGAGCGACGAGGCGCAACGAACGCTCTGGTACGCAAACGTCGGCGAGGCCGGGCTCGGCGCCGCCGTCGTCAAACGCGCGGCGAGCATGCCGCGGTGGCTGGGCGACTCCGTGTACCGGCTCGCGGCGTTGCGCGAGATCGCAAAACTGAAAGCAGTCGGCGCACGTATCGAGATGCACGGCCGAAAGGCGCGTGGCGTTCCCGTCGACACGCCGCTCGCGCCGCTTGTGCACGAGGGGCCGGTGGACCTGCTCATCGTTGCGAACGGTCAATTCTTCGGAGGAGGCATGAAGGTGGCGCCGCGCGCGATCCCCGAGGACGACATGCTCGACGTGCTCGTGGCGGGTCCGCTCCAAAGAAGGGAAGCCGTCAAGCTCATGCAGAAGATGTTCACCGCGCAACACGTCCCCAACCCGAAGATCGCCGAATACCTGGCGTCTCGTCTCACGATCACCACGGAACGGCCCCTGCCGATCGAGGTAGACGGCGAAGTCGTCGGCTCCACGCCCGCGACGTTCGACGTGGTGCCGGCCGCGATCCCGTTCAAGATCTGACGGAACGAAACACGATCGGTTTGACCCGGGAACGGGAAACCAACGATTCTTATATCGACCCGCAACGAAACAAACGAAACGACGGAGGCTTCCCCATGCCCGACCGCCTGTCCGCCCTCGACGCAAACTTCCTGTTCCTGGAGCAGCCGAGCATCCACATGCACGTCGCCGGCGTGTCGATCCTCGACCCGAGCACGCGCCCCGACGGCAAGCTCGCGATCGACGATCTCGTCGAGCTGATCACGCAACGCATCCATCTCGTCCCGCGCTTCCGCCAGAAGGTGATGTTCGTACCGTTCAACGTCGGCTTGCCGGTGTGGGTGGACGACGAGCACTTCGACATCAACTTCCACTTGCGCCGCGCGGCGCTGCCGGCGCCCGGCGGCCGGCGCGAGCTCGCCGACTACATCCAGCGCGTGCATTCGCGACCGCTCGATCGATCGAAGCCGCTCTGGGAGATGTATCTCATCGAGGGACTCGAGGACGGTCACGTCGCCGTGTTCACCAAGTCGCACCACGCGATGATCGACGGCATGTCCGGCATCGACATCGCGACGGTGCTGTTCGACTTCGCGCCGGAGCCGCGTCACGTGGAGCCCGAAGCGGAATGGCAGCCGGACCCCGAGCCGAACTCCCGCGATCTGTTCGTCAACGCGCTCGCCGAGCAGATCACGCATCCGGTGAAGTCCGCGTTGCAGAACGCGGCTCTTGTCGCGCAGACGCCGCAAGTTGCGCTCGGCAAGATCGGCGACATGGTCGGTGGCATCGCGTCGCTGCTCGCGGCCGGCACCGCACCGAAGAGCCCCTTCAACGTGTCGATCGGACCCAACCGCCGCTTCGCGATGGCGGAGGTTCCCGTCTCCGACGCGAAGCTCATCAAGAACGCGCTGGGCGGAACCGTGAACGACGTGGTGCTCGCCGCCGTGGGCGGAGGTCTCAACCGGCTCTTGAGAAACCGCGGTATCTCCACGAGCGGCATGTCGTTGCGCGCGATGGTTCCGGTGTCGACGCGCGACGAGTCGCAGCGCATGGCGATGGGCAATCGCGTCGCGTCGATCTTCGTGGACATTCCCATTGGGGCGGCGGACGCTGCGAGCAGGCTGCGCAAGATCACCGCTTCGACGAAGGATCTCAAGTCGTCGCACCAAGCGGTCGCCGCCGGCGCGCTCATGGGAATCGGTGCGTGGGCGCCGCCGACGTTGCACGGTCTCGCGGCGCGTCTCGTTGCGCGGCAACGTTTCGTCAACCTCGTGGTGTCGAACGTGCCCGGTCCGCAGATCCCGTTGTACTTGTGCGGCGCAAAGCAGCTCGTGACGTACCCGGTGATGCCGCTGGGTGAGAACGTTGCGCTGTCGATCGCGGTGACGAGCTTGTCGGGTGTGATGGGCTTCGGGTTCACCGGCGACTGGGACGCGCTTCCCGACATCGACCAGCTTGCCGATGGAGTCCTCGCTTCGGTGGAAGATTTGAAGAAGGCCGCCGGCGCGTAGAATATCCGGCCCGTACGACATCGAAGGGGTTGAACTGATGCAGGAAGGGATGCTGCCCGAGGACGTCTATGCGCTGACCGGGGCGGGAGACCCTCGCGTCTCTCCGGACGGCCAAACGATTGCCTTCACGGTCTGGTCCGTCGACAAGGAAAGCAACGATTATCGCGGAGCGGTCTGGCTGTCTCCGATGGACGGCAGTGCGCCACCACGCCGCTTCACCGCCGGTATCAAGAAGGATTCGAGCCCGCAGTGGTCGCCCGACGGAAAGCTCATCGCGTTTCTCTCCACGCGCGAGCGCGAGGCGGCGCAGCTGTACGTGATCCCTGTCGAGGGCGGCGAGGCGCGCAGGCTGACGGATTCCAAGGAAGACGTGCAAGAACTCGCGTGGTCTCCGGACGGAACTCGCATCGCGTTCAGCACGCGTGTGCGCGACGAAGCGTACGAGGAGTCCGACGATAAGAAGCGGACGCCGCGCCGCATCACGCGCTTGCAATTCCGGCTCGACAGCGTGGGGTGGCTCTCGGATCGCCGCCAGCAGATCTTCACGGTCGCCGTGGACGGTGGCACCGAACCCGTTCAGATCACCAAGGGAGACTATGAACATGCCCTCCCGGCGTGGTCGCCCGACGGTTCCCGCATCGCCTTCTCATCCGCGCGCCACGACGAGTGGGACATCGACTTCGGCCGCGACATCTTCGTCGTGGACGCGGCCGGCGGCGAGCCTGAGATGCTCACGTCGACCGACGGCATCGCGGAAGCGCCGTCGTGGTCGCCGGACGGCACGCGCATCGCGTATCACTACTATCCCGGCTTGCTCGACGACCCGCGCCACTCGCAGATCGCGGTGCTCGATCTAGCGACGCGCACGCGCACGCTTCTCACGCGTTCGCTCGACCGCAACACGAACCCGTATCCGATGACGCGCGAGCCGGTGTGGTCCGGCGACGAGATCTACTTCTTGATCGAAGACGCGGGCAACACGCCGGTGTACAAGGTAAAGGCCGACGGCACGAGCGCGCCGCAGCTGCTCACGCCCGGCGAGCTGTGGATCACCGGGTTCGACGTATCCGCGAACGGCGACCTCGTGTATACGGCGGCCTCCACGACCACGTTGTCGGAGCTGTACGTCGGCGACGACAAGCGCACCGCCGTCGGCGCCGCGTATCTCGGCGAGCGCGCGCCGCTCGACGCCGAGCGTTACACGGCGATCTCCAAGGACGGAACCGAGGTCGGCGCGTGGATCGTGCGCCCGGCAGGCTTCGACCCGTCGAAGAAATACCCCGCGCTGCTGTCGATTCACGGCGGGCCGTTCGGCCAGTACGGCAACAAGTACTTCGACGAGTTCCAGGTGTACGCCGGCGCGGGATACGTCGTGCTGTACGCGAACCCGCGCGGCTCCGCCGGATATTCCGAGGAGTTCGCGCGTGCGATCCGCGGCGACGGCGGCGCGAACGGCCCGGGATGGGGGAGCGTCGACTACGAGGACTGCATGGCGGTGGTGGACGGCGCGCTGCAGAAGTTCGACTTCGTCGATCCCGACCGGCTCGGCGTGCTCGGCGGGTCGTACGGCGGATACATGACGTCGTGGATCGTCGGCCACACCAACCGGTTCAAGGCCGCGCTCAGCGAGCGCGCGGTCAACAACATGGTGTCGGATCTCGGGTCGAGCGACTCGGCGTGGTCGCTCAAGGGCTACACCGGCAGCTGGATCTTCGACGACTACGAGGCGCACCTGAAGATGTCGCCGACGACGTACGTGCGCGAGATCGAGACGCCGCTGTTGATCATGCACTCGGAGAACGACCTGCGCTGCGATATCGAGCAGGCGGAGTGGCTGTTCACGGCGATGCGCATCCTCAAGAAAGAGGTGGAGATGGTGCGCTTCCCGGCCGAGAGCCACGAGCTGAGCCGGTCGGGCTCGCCGCTGCATCGCGTGCAGCGGTTCCAGATCATCCTGGAGTGGTTTGGGCGGTACTTGTCTCCGTAAGCAAGTCCATGTCGTCGAGCCAGCGCGACACCGTCTCGACGAACCGCTCCGGCGCTTCCAGCTGCGGCGTGTGCCCGATGTCGTCGAACACTTCGAGCACCCAGTCCGGGCGCACGGCGTGCGTCTCGTACGCGGCGGCGAGCGGCACCAGCCGGTCGCGCGCGCCGTGGATCATCAGCGTCGGCGCGCGAACCTGGCGCACCATCGCGTGATAGGTGCTCTTGCGCGCGAGCACGCCGAGCAGCGAGCGCGCGGCTTCGAGGTAGCGCTCGTGCGCCCAATCCATCGTCGTAAGCCGTTCGCGCGACAGCTCCACGTGCGCTTCGTACACGTGCTGCGGCACGCGGCTCGGGTCGACGGTGCAGATGCGGAGCGTCTCGCGCACCAGCCCTTCCGGTCCGAGCCTGCGCGCGCGTTCGCGCACGAAGCGCTCGCCGATGCCCGGCACGCCGTAGGAGGCGAACGCTGCGATCACGAGCGCGTCCGGGCGCGCGCCCTTGGTGCGCGGCAACGCGGGATCGACGAGCACGAGCCCGGCGACCTTGTCGGGCCGAAGCGCGGTTTGCATCAGCGAGATGAGCCCACCCATGGAGTTCCCGACCAGGATCACCGGCTCGTCGAACAGCTCGTCGATGAAGCGATCGAGCAGCACGCGGTTGGCGCGTATGGATGAGGAGCGCCCCGAGGGGGGCGTCCGGCCGAAGCCTGCGAGATCGGGTGCAACCACACGCGCCCGCTCCGCGAGCCGCGGCGCGACGCCCAGCCAGTTCAGGTGGTGACCGCCGAGCCCGTGCACGAGCACGAGCGGTTGCCCTTCGCCGCCGTAGTCGGCGTAGTGCAGCGGGCCGTCGAGATCGATGACGTGAGACTTCATGCCGGCGCGTAGCCTACCCGGTACTCGGTGTGCGGTCAGCGCCCGAGCATCCAGCCGCGCACGCGCGAGCGCATGAGCCACGCCGCCAGCGCCACGGCCGCGAGCATCGCCAAGGTCGCGCGCACCGGCACGTCGAGCCCGAACGGCGCCGGCGACCCGATCCCCGGCCCCGTGCTCGAGAACGGCGCGCGCCCGAGGTTGCCCGGTGTTTGCTGCGGCTGCGGGAAGTTCGGGAACGGGAACGGTGGCGATTGCGGCGGCGGGAAGAATCCCGGGAAGCCCGGCAGCTGCGGCGGTGTGAACGACCTCCGCGCGGCTTTCACCTGCGTCACGCCGAAGGGGTTCGCCAGCACGAGCTCCACGTTCTTGTCCTCGGCGGCGTTCGGGCCGTACGCGGCGGCGCCGCCCGACTGCGGGTCGTTGAACCCAACCTCGCGCGCGGCCGACGCGAGCCACGTCTCGTTCACGTTGTGCTTCACCGCCGCGCGCTCGGCGTCGCTCTGGATGCGCGACTTCAGGCTCGTCTCCGGCGTGGCGTCCGACAACCATCGCATCGTGCGCGGGTTCGGCGGCGCGAGCCCGTCGAAGTTCACGCCGATGATCGACAGCGTGCCGTCGTGGTTGTCCGCGATCTCGATCGTGCGCGACAGGTGCGGCCAGTCCGCGATAGCCGAGGTGTTGACCTCCCAGTAGCCGTTGCGCGCGGCGCCGTTCGCCGTCGTCGCCTTGTGCGCGATGACTTTGTTCTGGTGCGTGTGTCCGTTCGCGTGCAACACCACGTTCGGGAACCGCAGCAGCAGCTTCTCCAGGTCGGCGCCGAGGTAGCGTTTCTCCGTCGTCTGGTCGTTGTCCGTCGTCGAGATCGTGTGGTGCGAGAACACCACGACGAGCGCGCGGCGCCCGCCTTCATTCGTCTGCGGGTTTCCGGCATCGTCGTAATAGCTCGTGGAGTTCGCTACCAGCTCGCGCTCCAGCCACTCCATCTCGGCGGGCGTGAGGTTGCCACCTTCGAGGCCTTCGTCTGCGCCGGTGTCGAGCGCGATGAAGCGAATCGGAATCGGCGTCGGCAGCGACGCATCACCGGCGAGGTCGAACGAGAAGCACGAGCGGTCGATGAGATTGCCCCCGCCGTCGCGACAGCGGTTGTCGCGACCGTCCGGCGTCAGGAAGCCGTGCCCCGCCGGGAACCCATACGACCCCGTCGCGCTCGCATCCAGCTCCTTCGCCTTGGCCGGCGGCAGGTGCTCGGCGATCCATTGCACGCGCTCCACCTGACGGCGGCGCGCATCGGCGGTGATGCGCTTGGTGGAAGCCTCCAGCGGGCTGTTCGCGATCTCCATCCAGAACGCGGGATTGGTGAGCAGCGTCGGGTCGGCGCACACGCGCTGCTGCTGATCGGGCGCGAGGTCTGTGACCTTGAGGTCACCCGCGACCCACGCGGACGCGAACGCCTTCCACGCGTCGGTGTCCGGCATCGTGCCCTGCGTCTTCTGGTCGTGGTTGCCCATCACCGAGTACCACGGGAGCGGCGAGCCGTCCGGCCGGCGCAACCCCTCGGCGAAGAACGGCTCGTTCGCCAGGTTGCGCAGCGACTGTCCATCGACGGGGGAGTGCAGCGCCGGCGATCCCGTTGCCGGGTCGCGCCCCTGCACGCCCTCGTAGCCGTCCGCGCCGGAGTCGGGATCGACCAGGTGCACGCGCCGCGCCGGGTCGGCGCTTCCGTCGAGGAGCGTGATGAACCAGCGCACCTCGTTCCACTGCTGGTTGTCCGCCGCGTCGCCGAGCTGCACCGCGAAGTCGAACGGGCGCCCGGTCACCGGCCCCTGCGCGATCGCGTTCGCCGCGCGAATGTGCGAGTTGATCAGCTCGGGCACGAGGGTTTCCTGCCACCGAAACGCAGCCTTGGCCGGGTTGTCTGAGCACTTGTCGAGGAACTCCGCGCGCAGCGGCGACTCCTCGTCCGCGAGCTGAAAGTCCGTCATCGCGACGAACGACGTGAGCGCGTCGCGCCGGGCCGCGCGGCCGTCCTTGCCCTTGGCCAGCTCCTCGCGCACGACGATCGGCTGGCCGGGCCCGCACTTCAGCATCCCCGGCTTGTCGGGGTCGGCGACGACCTGGCCCTGGAGCGTGGTCGGGCCGCATATCCGCTCGTCCACGGCCGTCATCGCAGGAGGCAGGGCAGCGCTCATCCCGGCAAGCCCGAAGGCCGCCGCGGCGAGCGCGCGTCGGAGTGGGTTGCGTCTCATGAGCTCTGCCAGGTTCAACGAAGGTTCGGGCCCCGCGCGGCGGTTCCTGCGCGTTTGTTTTGCCGCCCCCGACATCTTGCCCGGTTCCTCCCGCTTTCGCAGCCCGGCCCCGCGCGGCGGGCCGTGCAATGCGACCCGGCCACTGTGCGGCGGGCCGCGCAATCCGGCCGGCGCGCACGGCTGCCCATACCTCCCGTGAACAACGTTTCATCCTGACAACACGCGTGTGTTGTCAGGATGAAACAACAACCACGGGAGGGTTCGCCCTCCGCCCCGGTCACGCTTTTATGATGGGTGCCCATGGCCACTCCCTTCGCGAACCGGATCGATGCCGCGGTTGCGCGCATGCGCGCGGACGGAGTCGGGTGCCTGCTCGTCGGCCAGGGCGCAGACCTGCGCTACCTCACGGGATACGACGCGCCGCCGCTCGAGCGACTCACGCTCCTCGTGCTCACGAGCACCGGCGAGGTCGCGCTCGTCCTCCCCGAGCTCGAGAAGCCGCGCGCGCTCTCGCAAGGCGTCGACGTGCCGCTGCTGGCGTGGGGAGAGACCGAAGACCCGTTCGCGTCGGTCGCGAAGGTCGCCGGCACGCAGGACGGCATCGCGTGCGTGTCGGACCGGCTGTGGGCGACGTTCGTGCTCCGCCTGCAAGCCGTGCTGCCGCACGCGCGCTTCGAGCCGGCGTCGCGGATCGCCGGGCCGCTGCGCGTGCGCAAGGACGCCGACGAGATCGCGCTGCTGCGCGAATCGGCGCGCATCGCCGACCGCGTCGCGGAAGAGCTCGGCGAGGAGCGCATCGGTGGTCGCACCGAGCGCGAGCTGTCGCGCTGGATCGGGGATCGCCTCCTCGCCGAAGGCTGCGAACGCATCAACTTCGCGATCGTGGCCGCGGGAGAGAATGCCGCGTCGCCGCATCACGAACCCACCGATCGCCCGATCTCGTACGGCGACGCGATCGTGTGCGACTTCGGCGGGACGCTCGAAGGCTACTGCTCCGACATTACGCGC
>JBIOWR010000050.1:0-3288 GCA_044868775.1 Actinomycetota bacterium | reverse complement strand
TCGTGGGTTCCGCAAGCGCGCGAGATGGTGCAGGCGAACCGTTCCGACTCCAAGCCCGGCGTGCTTCGCGGCTTGCACTACCACCTGTTCCAAGCCGATTACTGGTACGCGCCCGCCGGCAGGGCGGTCGCCGCCCTGTACGACTTCCGCGAGTCGTCGAGCACCCGAGGCAACACCGAGCTCATCGAGTTCGGCGAGGGAAACGAGGTCGGCATCTACATCCCGCCCGGTGTGGCGCACGGCTTCTATGCGCTCACGCAAACCACGCTCACGTACCTCGTCGATCAGTACTTCGACGACTCCGACGAGCTCGGCATCCGGTGGGACGACCCCGGCGTCGGCATCGCCTGGCCTCCCGGCGACCGGATACTCTCCTTGCGCGACCAGGCGAACCCGCTCCTCGCCGAGATCCCGCCGGAGAACCGCCCGGCCTAAAGCCAACGAGACCCCACGAAAAGCCCGCTAAAATCGCCTGAATGAGCGACTTCCTCGAAGCGCTGCGCGAACGCGTCCTGATCTTCGACGGCGCGATGGGCACGCAAATTCAGGCCGCCGACCTCGCGCTCGACGACTACTGGGGCAAGGAGGGCAACTCCGAGGTCCTCAACCTGTCGCGGCCCGACGTGATCCGCCGCATCCACGCCGCGTACTTCGAGGCCGGCGCCGACGCGGTCGAGACCAACACCTTCGGCGCCAACCTCGTCGTCCAGGGCGAGTACGACATGGCGGAGAAGGTGTACGAGCTGAACGTCACCGGGGCGCGCTTGGCGAAGGAGGTCGCGAGCTCGTTCACGGAGCCGGGCCGGCCGCGCTGGGTGGCCGGCTCCATCGGCCCGGGCACCAAGCTGCCGAGCCTCGGGCACACGACGTTCGACGATCTCGTGGAGTCGTACACGATCCAGGCCCGCGGGCTGATCGACGGCGGCGCGGACGTGCTGGTGATCGAGACGTGTCAGGACTTGCTGCAAACGAAGTCGGCGATCGCCGCGTGCGTGGACGCGTTCGCTGCGACGGGCCGCAAGCTTCCGCTCATCGTGCAAGTGACGATCGAATCCACCGGCACGATGTTGCTCGGCAGCGAGATCGGCGCGGCGCTAACGGCACTGGAGCCGTACGGCGCCCTCGACGTCATCGGCATCAACTGCGCCACCGGACCGCTCGAGATGACCGAGCACGTGCGCTACCTGTGCAACCAATCGCGCCGCCCGGTGTCGGTGCAGCCGAACGCGGGCTTGCCCGAGCTGCGCGACGGCCGGCCGTACTACCCGCTTACCCCGGAGGAGCTCGTTCGCTATCAAACGATCTTCGTCGAGGAGTTCGGGACCGCTATTGCCGGCGGGTGTTGCGGCACGACGCCGGAGCACATTCGCCAACTCGCGGGTGCACTGGGCAACCACGAACCGAAACCGCGAGAGCCGAAGTTCGAGCCGGGATGCTCCTCGCTGTACATCGCGCAGCCGTTCACGCAAGACGTGTCGTTCTTCGTCATCGGGGAGCGTTGCAACACGCTCGGCTCCAAGAAGTTCAAGGAGCTGATCGCGGCCGACGATTTCGACGGCACGGTGCAAGTTGCGAAGGAGCAAGTGCGCGAGGGAGCGCACGCCCTCGACGTGTGCGTGGACTTCACCGGCCGCGACGGCGTGCGCGACGTGTCCGAGGTTGTGTCGCGCTATCGCACGCAAGCGACGCTGCCATTGTTCATCGACTCCACCGAGCCGGTGGTGATCGAAACCGCGCTGAAGCTGATCGGCGGGCGTTCGGTCATCAACTCGATCAACCTCGAAGAGGGAACCGGCGAGGAGACGCGCCTCATGAACAACCTGGCGCTCGCACGACGCTTCGGCGCCGGCGTGATCGCGCTCGCCATCGAGGAGCAAGGACAAGCGACGACCGCGGACTGGAAGCTCGCGGTGTGCAAGCGCTTGTACGACCTCTGCTTGGAACACGGTCTCGAGGCGCACGACATCATCTTCGACACGCTCGTGTTCCCGATCTCGACCGGGCTGGAGGAGGCGCGGCGCGCCGGGGTCGAGACGCTCGACGCCGTGGAGCGCGTGAAGACGGAGCTGCCGGGCGCGTTCACGTCGCTGGGCATCTCCAACGTTTCGTTCGGGTTGAACGCAGCCGGGCGGCAGGTGCTGAACTCGATGTTCCTGCACGAGGCGGTGCGGCGCGGGCTCGACGCCGCAATCGTGTCTCCCGCAAAGATCCTTCCGTTCACGCGCATCCCCGAGGAGCAGCGCGAGGTCGCGCTCGATCTCATCTACGACCGCCGCCACGACGGCGACCCGTTGCAGCGCTTCATCGCGCTGTTCGAGGGCGCGTCGGCCACGGGCGCCGCGGCGCGCGAGGAGCTGATGTCGCTGCCGCTCGACGAGCGGTTGAAGCGCCGCATCATCGACGGGGAGCGAAACGGCCTGGAGGGAGACCTCGACGAAGCGCTGCGCAAGCGGAGCGCGCTCGGCATCATTAACGACGTGTTGCTCGAAGGAATGAAGGTCGTCGGCGACTTGTTCGCGAGCGGCGAGATGCAGCTCCCGTTCGTGCTGCAATCCGCGGAGACGATGAAGTCGTCGGTCGCACACCTCGAACCGCACATGGAGAAAGCCGGTGACGGCGGCAAGGGCAAGATCGTGCTCGCGACCGTGAAGGGCGACGTCCACGACATCGGCAAGAACCTCGTGGACATCATCCTCACCAACAACGGCTACACCGTCTACAACCTCGGCATCAAGCAGCCGATCCAGAACGTGATCGAGGCGGCGGAGCGCGAGCGCGCGGACGCGATCGGCCTCTCCGGCTTGCTGGTGAAGTCCGCGCTCGTGATGCGCGAGGACCTCGAGGAGCTGAACCGGCGCGACCTCCATTCGTATCCGGTGCTGCTCGGCGGCGCGGCGCTCACGCGATCGTACGTGGAGCGCGACTTGCGCGAGCTCTATCGCGGCCATGTCTTTTACGGCCGCGACGCGTTCGAAGGCTTGCGCACGATGGACGAGCTGATGGCGTCGAAGCGCGAAGGCCGTCCGCTCGCGCTCGAAACGGCACCGAAGCCGAAGATCGAGCGCGCGGTCGTGGCCGTACGGAACGGCGACGCGCCGGCGCGCTCGGCGGTGCGCACCGACGTGCCGGTTCCGGCGGCGCCGTTCACCGGCGATCGCATCGTGAAAGGCATCCCGCTTCCCGAGATCGCGCACTACCTGAACAAGGTCGCGCTCTTCCGCGGCCAGTGGCAGTACCGCCGAAAGAAGGACCAAACCCGAGAGGAGTACGACGCGTTCGTGGGGGACA
>JBIOWR010000049.1:0-3938 GCA_044868775.1 Actinomycetota bacterium | reverse complement strand
TCCAGCGGCTCGCGACCGATGAGCGCCATGATCTTGCGGAAACCCATGAAGAAATGCGTGCGCCGGTCCACGAGGATGATCTCGTCGCCGGGGATCAATGAAGACAGATGATGCGCGGCGGACACGCCCCCGAAACCGCCGCCGAGGATGAGTACGCGTCGCATGCCGATGCTCCCGTCTCGGTCGTTGAATCGCCGTGCGCGACCTTAGCGAGCCGCGCGTGCCGGAGACAAGACAACAGGGCCCGGCTCGCGGCGAGCCGGGCCCCGAGCGAAGCGAGGCGTTACTGGGACGTGGAGTACGCGAGGCCGGTGAAGTTCCCCCAGAGGTTCCACCATTGGTTCTGACCGGTGGTGTCCCCCATCTGGCCGCGCCAGCTCGCCGCTTCGGTCCCATAGAACGCGCCGTAGAACGCGAACGTCGGCGTTCCGGCGGTGTTGAAGGCGAACCTCACGACCTTGGAGCCGGTGCTGACGCCGGTGTCGGTGCACCCGGTGTCGGGGCCGACGAAGCCACCGATCATCGCGATCCCCGGGTCGAGCTGCCCGGCCTGCGGGATGCCGGAACCACCACTCGCGCCGTTGCCGGCGAAGTCGCTGATGCACGGGAACGTGGCCGGCGACGGCTGCTTGTAGTACAGCGCGTCCACGCTCGTCTTGAGTCCGGTGTGACTCGTCATCGTCCCCGGTCCGGCCGTGAACACGCGCAGCCCGAACCACACCTTGTCGCCGCCCTTGGTGTCGGAGGTGTCGATGCAGACGTCGTATCCGGTGCCACACCCGACGATCTTGATCTTGCCGATGCCGTCGAGGGTGAAGTCGCCCGCGGCGCCCGCCGGAGCGGCCGCGACGAGCATGGCCGCCAGCGCGACCACCAGCGCGGCGACGAACGTCCAGCGTGCTCTCATGAAGCCTCCCGTGTAGCGTGAAGACAGTGCCCCTGGGACTGATTTCCACGTCGCGAGGGTGAATCCTGCCGCATCGCAAGGTTTTTCCTACGGAATGAGTAAAATCCCCTTTGACCTGCACATGAAGCCCTCCCGTCGACCCCTGTGGATCGCCGTCTCGGCGGCCCTCCTGCTGGCCGGCTGCTCGGCCTCGGATCGGGCCGGATCGCCCGGCTCGCAGAGTCCCACCGCCGGCAAGACCGCGCAGCCGTCCGGCCTCGCGACCGGCGCCACCCCGGGCGCGACCTCGTCGGTGGGATTGCGCTCCCCCGGTGGGGTGAGTCCCGGCGCCACGGCGAGCGCGCCGTCGGAGCCGGACTTCAGCGGCACCGGCTGCTACCCGGACATCCCCACGCCGTTCACCGTAACGGTGTCGTCGGAGAAGACCACGTACCCGCGCGGCGAGCCGGTGAAGCTCATCCTCGACGTGCGCGCGACCGAGCCCTCGCGCGTGGAGCACGCCAACGCGCAAGAGTTCGACTTCGCGCTCGACCTCGACGGTCAGGAAGTATGGCGGTGGTCGAGCGTCGCGCCGTTGATCGCGCCGTATCATTACGACCACGCGTATCGAACCGGGGAGACGCGGCGCTTCACCGCAACCTGGGACCAGAAGTACGCGCGCTCAGGACGCGATGCGCTGCCCGGAACCTACGTCCTCCACGGCTACTTCATCGGCAACATGGAGGAGCCGCCGCCGCCGGGCCGATTCATCTGCTTCGACGAGTCGCGGCTGACGGTTACCTAGCTCTTGTGCGCGCGGGTTTGCGCGCGACGGCGCCGTTGTCGCGCGCAGCCTCGCGCTCGGCGAGGATCACGTCGCGCACTTCGAGCATCGCAGCTTCGACTCTGCCGAGCCGCTCGCGGTCGGTGCGCAAGTCGTTCGAGACGAGCAGCCCGACACCGATGATGCCCGTCAGCAACCCGCCGATGCCGCCGCTCACCAGATACGAGAGCTGCCGTGCAACGTCCGGGTCGCCGCTCACGCCGTACCATCCGAGCGCGAGCAGCACGACGCCGGCGAGCACGAGCGCCCATCCGGCGATCACGCGCCAGCCCTTCAGCAAACGTTCTCTCATGACGTTCCTCCTACGGAGCGGCCAGCGCGCGCAGCGCGAACCGGCCTCCCACGAGTCCGATCAACAACACGAACAGCATCGCGTACACGAGCTTGATGCGACCGGCGACCGCGGCGGTGAGCACCGGCACGCTGCGGCGCACGACGTACGGTCCCACGGTCGCGACGGGAGCGGGATCGAGGTCGGGCGCGACCACGGTTTCGCCGGGAATCGTGACGGTTTCGAAGATCTCCCGTTGCGTAGGGCCGCTGTCTCCGCCGCCGGTCACCGGGGGCGGCGGAGGCAGCGGCGTGAACTGCGCCGCGGCCTGTGCCGTTCCGATGAGCACGCCCACGTCGTAGGCCAGGTTCGGATACACGCAAGGCACAACCGGTGGGATCGGCTCGTCCACCGACACCGTCGGCGGCATCGGAACGAACGGAACCACGCCGTATAGCGGGTTCGGCTCGTCGCGCTTCAAGCGCGCAAGCTCCGGAACGTCGCTGAACGGCGGCCCAGCGAACGTCGCGCACAGCGTGTCCTGCGCGGAGACCAGCTCGTCGGGGAGGCTGTCGCGCCGCATGCGCACGACGAGCCCGCCCGACTCCCCGACGCGCGCCGGCCCTTCGTCGTACGTGCGGCCTTGCGTGAGTCGCACGTCGAACCCGTACGCCGCGAGCTGATCGTTCACCGGCTTCGTACCGGAATCGAGGAGCACGTGCACGCCCTGATCGTCGATCTCCGCGGGCTCGCCCATGAACGTCACCTCGGCGAGCGTCAGCAAGCTCTCGGCGTTCTTTCCGGTCTTCGCGGCGCTCGCGCGCGCGGTCGCGCGCAGCGCGCCGATGCGCAACGGGCCGATCTCCAAGCCGGTGATGATCTGATGCGCCTCCGCGCGCTGCACGCCGGTGCGCGCGTCGGTGGACGTCCGGCTCTCGACGTGATCGGCGACCACGCCGGGAGCAAGCACCGCGTGGTTCAGCGTCGCGGTTCCGTTGGAGTGCAAGAAGTCGCTCGCGCCGCGTGCGGCGAGCTGCTTGGAGGACTTGTCGTCGATCATCGTCTGCACGTACGCCTTGCACGCTGCGAGCACCTCGGCGCTCGGGCTCGGCCCCTGCGGACCGAACAGGAACGCGCACGCGTTGTTCACGTTGTCGCGCCCGTAGTCCGAGGTCGCCGCCTGCCCGGTGCTGGGAACGCCGGGGAATTGCGTCTCGACGATGCCGAGCGCGGATCGCTCCACCTTGCCGAAGCCGTAGAAGTCCATGAAGGCGTCGAGCAGGAAGCCGGGCCAGGTTCCGCCGGACAGGTCGTAGCTCGAAAGGTTGTCGTTCCGCGAGAACGAGTACACCGGATACACGTCGAAGTTCGGGTTCACGTAGAGCACGTTCTGCGCGGCGACGGCGAGCGCTTTGCCGTTGACGACGCCGGCCGGCTCCTCGACCGCCATCGCCGGCGGCGCCGCCGCGAGGAGAAACGCCGTCGCGAGCGCCAGCGCGAGCACCGCGCGCTTGGCCCTCATCGCACGCTCCCGAGATACGCCTCGGTGAGCAAGTGGTGCTCGCGTTCGAGATCGCCGGCGTCCCCGGACAGCGTTACGACGCCGCGCTCCAGCACATACGCGCGCTGCGCGCGCTCGAGAACCGCGGCGACGTGCTGCTCGACGACGAGCACGGCGAGCCCCGATTCGCGCAGCTGATCGAGGAGGTCGAACACGTGCTCGACGACGGCGGGAGCGAGCCCGTGCGACGGCTCGTCGAGCATGAGCACCTGCGGCTCGCCGACGAGCGCGCGCGCGATCGCGAGCATCTGCTGCTCGCCACCCGACAGCGTGCCGGCCGCTTGCCGCAAGCGCGGTCGCAAGGCGGGGAACAATTGCAGCGCGCTCTCGATGTCTGCGTCCAGCGTCTTTGCCGCGCGGCGGCGCGCGTACGCGC
>JBIOWR010000048.1:0-13628 GCA_044868775.1 Actinomycetota bacterium | reverse complement strand
CGTACACGCCGGTGCGGCCGGCATCTTGATCGGCGTCGATCCGGATGGTGACGACGTGCCGGGTCCGTACTACGAGGCAGAAGCGGCAGTGTGCTTGTACGGGGTGCCTGCTCTCGAGTCCTCGAATTACTACGTGGACATCGACGATCCGCAGCCTTCCCGAACGGGTAGGACGGTCCAGCTGTTCCGTTGTCGCCCCGGCGACAACGCTTGTTTCGAATTGGTCGGGCCGACCGGCGCTGAGGTCGAGCTCCTGGCGCCGCTCTTTTCCTGCGTTTGGGTGGACGGGATCCAACAGAACCCCGACTGTTAGGCGCGACGATTGGAGGCCTTCATGATGGGGTTGCGAGACTGGACGAAGCGACGTGCTTCGAAGCGGAGATCCCTCATTATCTTGTGCGTCCTCATAAGTTCGCTGGGTGGCCACTCCGCGCATTCGTATCACCAGCCGTGTACGGACGAGCCACCTGGATCGGGTCCCAACAGCTTCAACCTTCTTACGCCGACACAAGACACATGGATATGGGCAGAGGGCTTGACCACGCCTCCTCTTAACGGCGACGTGCTCGTAGGAAGCGACCTCAACGGCGGAAGCGCCGCTACAGCCACGGGCACCATTTACGTCTGTGTCGGAGAGCCCACAGGGAACGAGCGGATCGGTGTTACCACCGCAGATCCCGACCCGGGGACCACCGGAAAGACTGTTTCCATCAGCATGTGTCGGTACGATCAAGCGACGGACACCGGGTCGTGCAATCCGGTCCTGGGCACGACGGGGGCGGAAGTCGAGGTTCTCTCTCCACTCTTCTCCTGTGTTTGGGTAGCCGGCATCCAACAGAACCCGGGTTGCGAATAAACTGAGCCTCCGACGAGTGAAGTCTCGATCCGCTCTCCTTCCAAGGAAGACCGCCCGGGAACGGAGAGGACCATTCATGCGACCGCGATCGGACGTGCGTTCTCGATGCCAACGAGGTGTAGCGTCAGGCAACGCTGATCTGTCCGTCTAACGGATTCGTCGCGCCCAGCGGGGATATGCTCGGCGCCGATGACGGCGGAGCAACCTTTCGTAGGCCGCGCAGCGGCGGTCGTTCTTGCGGCGGCACTCGCGGTTGCGGCGGTGTTGCCGGGCGTGCAACGTACGCAAACGGAGATCGACGTCGACGAGCACGTGTACCGCAACACGCTTCGGTATATGCGCGACGGGCTCGGCTACTACCCGGCCACCGAGCGTGCGCTGATCGACAAGGAGGGCGCCCCGCCGCGGACGTTGCGGGCGGTCCGTCCGCCGGCGGAGTTCTTGCTCCTCCGCTGGTTTCCGGAGCGCAGCTGGCGATGGCTCGCGGGCATCGCATACTTCGGCATCATTCTCGGCGCATTCTGTTTGGGGCGACCGTATGGGAGATACGGCGGTGCGATAGCGGCTCTCATCGCGTTCGTGTACGTGATCGCGGGCGCGCACCGGTTGTATTTGCATCCGGAGTTCTACGGCGCGCCGTTCTTCATCCTCTCGCTGCTGGAATTCCGGCGCGGGCGTGACGCCGGCGCCGCCGCGTCGGCGGCGGCGGCGACGGTGTTTCGGGAGCTGTACTGGCTCGCGCTCGCGGTCGGGCTCGTGCTCGGCAAGCGGAAGCGCCCGTGGATCGTGGCGACGGTCGTCGGCGGCGCGGTGCTGTGCGTGCACTGGTTGCTCGCGACGGACATCCTGTCGCCCAGCGGACGGCAGGCGCCGTTCGGGCGTGAGCCGCGCTGGCCGCTGAGCGAAGCGCTGGGTTTGGTCACGCCGACGTCAACGGCGATCGGCATCGTGGCGGGGATGCTCGTGCTCGGGGCGTCGTTCGTCGGTATGCGCAAGGTGCTGAAACAGGATCGGGCGGCGGCGTTGCTGCTTCCGTACACCATCGTGATGGTGGGGCTGACGTTGTGGTCGACGCGGTCGTACTGGACGCTCACGTTCGGGCCGGCGATCGCGGCCTTCGTGCCGGCGGCGTTCACGAGGAAAGAGCCGGCGACGCGTTAGAGGATGTCGAAGACCTTCTCGGGCGGGCGTCCGATCACGGCCTTGCCGTTCGCGATCACGATGGGGCGCTGGATAAGGACGGGATGCTTGACCATCGCGGTGATGATCGCGTCGTCGTCGATGGAGAGGTCGTCGAGGCCCTCCTCACGATAGGCAGGCTCCTTGGTGCGCAGCAGCGCGCGCGGGCCGACGCCGAGGAGCGCGAGGATTTCCTTGATCTGCTCCGCGGAGGGTGGCTCCTTCAAGTACTCCACGACCTCGGCGTCGACGTTCGCCGAGCGCAACAGGCCCATCGTCGTGCGGCACGTGTTGCAGTCGGGGTTGTAGAAGATCTTCGCCTCCATGCGGCCAGCATACCGGCGGACAAACCGGGGCATTGCGAGGGAGCCGGAACCAATCGAGTGAGGAGCATGAGGGGTCCCGCGTTTATCTCCACGAGCACGAAAACTCACAGAGGAGCGCTCCTGACCGGGCACCGCAGAGCGAGGCGGGCAAGGCTGTTCGTCGCGGCCTTGCTCTTTGCCGTGCCGGCGCTCGGGCGCAGTGCGCCGCCGACGGTGCCGCCCCTGCCGACCGGCGACGTCCCGAACACCGTGCACCTGTTCGCGGGAGGCGTTGGCGACGGCGGTCCGGCCACGCAGGCGCGCATCTTCACGCCGGGTTCGATCTTCGTGGAGCCGATGTCGGGCGACGTGTATATCGCCGACTCCGGCAACGACCGCGTGCGCTGCATCGATTCGCAAGGCGTCATCACGACCGTGGCCGGCAACGGCGTCGAGGGATTCAGCCGCGACAACCAGCGTGCGACGAAGTCGGCGCTCAACACGCCGCTCGGCGTCGCCGCGGACTCGGCCGGCAACGTGTACATCGCGGACACGAATAACAACAAGGTCATGAAGGTCGACGGCTCCGGCATCCTGACGACGATCGCCGGCACCGGCACGCGCGGCTACGGCGGCGACGGCGGCAACGCGCAGCAAGCGCGACTCAACAAGCCGTACGCCGTGACGCTCGACCCGAACGGCAACGTAGTGATCGCGGACTCGGGCAACGGCCGCATACGCAAGATCGTCAACGGCGTCATCACCACCGTCGCCGGATACGGCGCGCCGGGGTACGGCGGCGACGGCGGGAGCGCGACGCGTGCGCGCCTGCTCGTTCCCACAAGCGTTGCGTACGACACGAACGGCAACCTGTTCATCGCCGATCTCGGCAACAACCGCGTGCGGCGCGTGTCGGCGAGCGGGATCATCACGACGGTCGCCGGCACCGGCGTCAAGGGGTTCGGTGGAGACGGCGCGCCGGCGACGAAGGCGCGCCTCAGCTACCCGACCGGCGTGGCCACGGATCGCTTCGGCAACGTGTTCGTCTCGGATTTCGGCAACAACCGCGTGCGCGTGGTCGACAAGAACGGCGTCATCACCACGATCGCCGGCCTCGGCATTCCCGGGTTCGGCGGTGACGGAGGGGATGCACGCCGCGCACGCTTGTTCGGCCCTTGGAGCGTCGCGGTGAAAGACGACGTGCTGCTCGTCGCCGAAGCCGTCAACAACCGCGTGCGTGCGGTCACGTCGGACTTGAAGATCTCCACGATCGCCGGGACGAATGCGGACGGATACTCCGGCGACGGCGGGCGCGCGACGAACGCGCGGCTGTTCCGTCCCACGGCGATCACGCAGAATCGAAACGGATCGCTGTACGTCGCCGATCTCGGTGACAATCGCATCCGCGTCGTCGGCACCAGCGGCATCGTGTCGACGATCGCCGGTTTGAAGGCGCGCGCCTCGACCGGCGACGGCGGGCCTGCGCGCAAAGCGCATCTTGCGTCGCCGACCGGCGTCGCGCTCGACCGTTGGGGCAACGTGTACATCGCGGAGTACTCCACGCATCGCGTCCGCAGGATCGACTATCGCGGAATCATCACCACGGTTGCCGGAACCGGCATCCCGGGCTACAGCGGCGATCGCGGTCCCGCGCGGTACGCGAGGCTTTCGTATCCGACGAGTCTCACAACCGACGGCTCCGGCAACGTCTACGTCGCCGACATGGGCAACCACCGCATCCGCAGGATCGACCGTCGCGGGATCATCACCACGGTCGTCGGCACCGGAAGGCGCGGGCCGGGCGGCGTGGAGGGGCCGGCGACGCGCGCGGAGCTGAACCTGCCGATCGGCGTGACGTGGGGAGCCGACGGCAACCTCTACATCGCCGACGCCGGCAACAACCGCGTCAAGCGCGTGACCCGCGACGGCATCATCCACGTCGTCGCCGGCAACGGGCAGTACGGGTTCTCGGGCGACGAGGGCGACGCGCAGCTCGCGAGCCTGCGCGCGCCGCATGCGGTCGCGGTCGCGCGCGACGGCACGGTGTACATCGCCGACACGCTGAATCAGCGCATCCGCAAGGTGACGCCCAACGGCACGATCTCCACCATCGCGGGAGAGGGTTTTCGCGACGTGGTCTCCGACGAAGGCCTCCCCGCGCGGTTCTCCGTGCTGACCAACCCGGCGGGGCTCTGCTTGCTCGGCGACGGCTCGCTGCTGGTCTCGGACACCGTGGCCAACCGCATCATCCGGCTGCTCCCGCCGCTGGTCCCGTAACCACCCCTTCTCGCCCGCGCTTGCGAGGAGTACGATCGATTCCTGGTTGGCAACCTGGAGGTGCGCTGTGCGCAGATACCTCGTAGTGGCAAACCAAACGCTCGGCGGCGAGGCCTTGCTCGACAAGATGCGGGAGCTCGTGTCGCACGAGGAATGCTCGTTCCACGTCGTCGTCCCGGCGACACCGCCGCAGAACCACCTCACCTGGACCGAGGGAACCGCGCGCGCCGCTGCGCAAGAGCGCCTCGATCGTGCGCTCGAATCGTTCCGCGCGATCGGCGCCCATGCCACGGGCGAGGTCGGTGACTGGCGGCCGATGAACGCGGTGCTCGATACGCTGCGCGAGCGGCCGTTCGACGACGTGATCGTGTCGACGCTGCCGCACGGGCTGTCGCGGTGGATCCGTCAGGACCTGCCGCACCGCATCGCGCGCGTCATCGGCCGTCCGGTGATCCACGTGGTCGCCTCGCGCGAGCCGGCGCGCACGTCAAGCAGCGTCGGCTAGCAGGCGGAGCCGATCGCGGCGAACCGCCCGAGGAAGATCGCTTCCGCGATGCACGCCTTGCGGAAGTCTCCGAGGTCCACGCTCTCGTTCTCGCCGTGCTCGCGCGAATCGGGATCGCCGACGCCGGTGAGCATCAACGGCACGCCGGGAAACGCCTCGGCGAATGCCGCGACGAACGGAATCGTTCCGCCGGCGCCCGCATCCACCGACGGCCGCCCCCAGGCGTCCTCGAACGCGGCGCGCAACGCACCGAACGCGGCGCCGGACGTGTCGACCGCGAACGGATGACCGGACGCGCCGCGCGTCACCGTCACGCGCGCGCCCCACGGCGCGTGCGACTCGAGGTGCGCGACGAGGGCGTCCATCGCCTGCGCGGGGTCTTGTCCGGGAGCGAGACGCAACGAGACCTTCGCACGCGCCTTGGGGACGAGCTGGTTGGCGGCCTCCGCGATGCGTGGCGCGTCGATCGCGAGCACCGATACGGCCGGCCGTTGCCACAGTCGCGCGGTGAGCGTGCCCTCGCCGATGGTGCGCACGCCCGGCACGGCGCTGGCTTGCGCGCGCAGCTCGTCCTCGGTGAGGTCGAGCGCGTCCGCGTCGCCGCCGTGCAGGTCCGAGATCGCCACGTTTCCGGTGTCGTCGTGCAGCGACGCGAGCAGCCGGACGAGAGCCGAGAGCGCGTCGGGAAACGTGCCGCCGTACATGCCGCTGTGCACGGCGTGCTCCAGCGTCTGCACCTCCACGATGCAATCGACGAGCCCGCGCAACGAGGTCGTGATCGCCGGCTCGCCGACGCGCCAGTTGCCGGAGTCCGCGAGGATCACCGCGTCCGCGCGCAAGCGCTCTCCGTATGCGGAGAGAAACGCAGACAGTTGCGGCGAGCCGATTTCCTCTTCGCCCTCGACCACGACGGTTACGCCGACCGGAAGGTCGTCGCCCCACGCGCGCACGGCGGTGGCGTGCACGGCGATTCCCGCTTTGTCGTCGGCGGTTCCGCGTCCGTACAAGCGTCCGTTGCGTTCGCTCGGCTCGAACGGCGGCGAGTCCCACGCCTCTTCGACGCCTGGAGGTTGCACGTCGTGATGCGCGTACAGCAATACGGTCGGCGCTCCGTCGGGAGCGGGTTTCGTCGCGAGCACCGCAGGATGCGTGCCGGGAACCTCCAGGATTTCGGCCGAAAGTCCTGCTGCGTCGAGGATCTCGGCGGTGGCTTCGGCCGACCGGCGTACGTGCGCCGGGTCGAACCCCGCCGCGCTCACCGATGGAATTCGGACCAAGCGTTCGTGTTCGGATCGCGTGCGATCGAATGTCGTGTCGACCGCGGCGGCGATGTCCATGGCGCGACAGTATACGTCGCGCGCTCGGGGAGGCCGGAATCGGGGAGGCGCAAAAAACCCTTGGTTCCTAGGGAATTTTGGCCCTCCCGAATCTTTGACTCGTGCGGTATGAGGGCATAGTGTTTCGCGGGACCGAAAGGGGAGGTGGTTGGTGAACAGGGGACAGCTGATCCGGAGCGTCGCCGAGAAGACCGGCGTAGCCAAACGGGACGTCGAGCAGGTTTACGAGCACACCATGCGTGCGATCCAGGACGCGGTGAAGTCGGGCGAGCGCGTGGCGCTTAGCGGCTTCGGCGCGTTCCGCCAGCGCGTGACGAAGGCTCGCAAAGCCGGAATGCAACGCAACCCCTTCACGGGAGAGATGGTGAAGGTCGCCGCGAAGCCGGCGAAGAAAGCCCCGCGCTTCACTCCTGCAAAGCAGTTCAAGGAGTACGTGGGAGGATCGGTGAAGCTTCCGCCGCTCAAGTCCGCCGCCAAGCCCGCCGCGAAGCCGGCGAAGAAGGCAGCGACCAAGAAGGCCGCGAAGAAGGCTCCTGCAAAGAAGGCCAAGAAGGCGAAGCGCCGCTAGGACGCGGGAAACGACTTGGAGAACGGGGCCCGGCAGGGCCCCGTTCGACGTTCAGCGCTCGTACACGCGGTCGACGAAGGCGCGAATCGCCGCGGAGACTTCGGACGGCTTTTCGACCGGCGAGGTATGACCGGCGCCTGCGATCTCCACGACGTCGCACCCGGAGATGCGCGACGCGGTCTCACGCGCGACGGCGATCGGGATGGGGAAGTCCTCGGCGCCGTGCACGAGAAGCGTGGGCACCGAGACGTCGCCCATGTGCTCCAGGATCGATGCGCGATCGAACACCGCGCGCGCCGTCCCTTCGATCGCGTGCCCGTCGAGCGTGGCGAAGTGCTTGGTCCAGCGCTCGCCGGCCTCGGTGCCGAGCGCTTCAGCGCCCATCATGATCGAGGCGATGACCGCCGCGAGATCGGCCGATACGCCGTCGGACTTCGCGACCTCGAGCATGGCGTCGTATTGCGGCACCATCTCGATGCTCTCTTCCGCGGCGCTGCTGTTGACGAGCACCAGCCCGCGCACGCGCTCGGGCTGCGTCAGCGCGACGCGCAACGATTTGAATCCTCCCATCGAATGGCCCACCCACACCGCGGGTCCGAGCCCGATCGCATCCGCCAGCGCGCCGAGCGCGAGCGCTTCGTCGTCGAGCGTGAAACCGGAACGCGCCGGCGACTCGCCGTGACCGGGAGCGTCCACCGTCACGACGCGATACGCGTCGCTCAGCGCCTCGACTTGCCGTTCCCACATGCTGCGGTCGAACAAGATGCCGTGGAGCATGATCACCGGCGCACCGCTCGGTGGGCCGGTCTCGTCGTACGCGAGCTCCCAGCCGTTCACGTTCGCGAGCGGCGGCATCAGAGCGTGACGATCGATAGGTCGCGCACCTTGTCACCCTCCACGGCGAACTTCACGCGCTGACCGAGACGGAACTCGCGCAGGCCCGACTGCGAGAAGCTCTCCGGCCCGAACGCGTGCTCGACGCGAGCGTCGTCGAGGATCGTCCCGCTGCGCGTCGCCGAGTCGTAGTCCTTGATGGTTCCTTGCTTCACCTGGGTCACCTCCGCGGCGAACGATACCGTTCGCCGATGCGCGAGGCGAACGCGGGATCGACCGCCGCGGTCGTGGCCGGCCCGGCGCCCGCCGCGAGCGCGGCGACCAAGTCCGAGGGATCGTCGACGTCGAGCGCGAGCCCTGCACGCTCCACGATCGCCGACGCGACGCCCGCCTCTCGCGCGAGGCGTTCGTGCGCGGTGCGGCTGCCGGGACCGAACGCGGTCTCGATCACGCCCGGCGGCGTGCGCCACAGCGCGTTCGTGCCGCCGTCGCGGCTCGGCGCGATCGCAACGCCCGGCGGCGCGAGCATGGCGACGATGTCGTCCGGTGTCACGCACGGCAGGTCCGAGGACAGCACGAGCACGCCGTCGTATCCGGCGCGCTCGATGGCGTGAGTCGCGGCAGCGAGCGACGGGTTGAGCCCCGCATCCGGCGTCGCGTCCGGCAACGCGACGGCGCCGCCGCCGCGCGCGACCTCCTCCACCTCGGCGTCGCTGCACACCACCCACACGTCGCCGCAGGCGCGCGCCGCAGCGATGACGTCGCGCAACATGGCGAGCGCGAGCGTCCGGCGCTCCTCGGTGGAGAACACCTCGCCGAGCCTGGCCTTCGCGCGGGCGAGCGGCTTGGCCGGGACGAGACACAGCGCGCTCACGCCGTGGCCACCTCGTTAGAATGTGGCCTCCCGCCGGGGGCATCGAGGAGGAGCCGCGTGATCACGTACCAGTTCGTCAAGAACACCCTTCTCGTTTTCTTGAAGACCTTCTTCAGCTGGCGCTTCTTCGATTTGCGAAACGTCCCGCGCACGGGGCCCGTGATCATCGCGTGCAACCATATCTCATACTTCGATCCGCTCTGCCACGGGTACGCGGTCGTGCGGTGCGGACGGTGGCCCCGTTTCTTCGCGAAGTCGGAGCTGTGGAAGAACCCGTTCCTCAAGTTCATCCTCTCGCACGCGAAGCAGATCCCCGTCGAGCGCGGCAGCGGCGAGCTGGGTCCGGTGGAGAACGCCATCGCGCAACTCGGCGGCGGCAACTGCGTGATGATCTATCCCGAGGCGACGATCACCACCAACGCCGACCTCACGCCGATGCAGGGCAAGACCGGAGTGGCGCGCGTCGCGCTCGCCACCGGAGCGCCGGTGGTGCCGCTCGCCGTGTGGGGATCGCACTGGGTGAAGCCGAAGCGGCGCAAGGCCGTGCCGAAGTTCCGCCGCCTGATCACGGTGAAGGCCGGAACGCCGATCACGTTCGACGACGCGACGCGCGCGCGCGCGGACGACCACGACGTGTTGCGCGACTGCACCGATCGCATCGTCGGCGAATTGGATCGCCTCGTGCGCGAGCTCCACAAGGTGTATCCCGAAGGCGGCGCCGTCCCCGAGCTGAAGGAGAACGTGTGAGCCCGCGCGGTCACGTCGCAGTGGTCGGCGCCGGGTCGTGGGGCACCGCGTTCGCGAGCGTCGTGGCCGCCAACCACATTCCCACGGTGCTGTGGGCGCGGCGCGCGGAGCTTGCGCGCGACATCAACGCGCGCCACGTCAACCGGCAATACCTTCCCGACATCCCGTTGCCCACCACGTTGCGCGCCACCGCCGATCTCGAGGACGCCGTTGCGCGCGCGTCGGTCGTCGTCGCCGGCATCCCGAGCCACGCGTTCCGCGAGAAGCTCACGGAGATGGCGCCGATGCTGCAGCCGGGGTCGAGCGTGGTGAGCCTCACCAAGGGCATCGAGCAAGGGACGCTGCTGCGCATGACCGAGGTGATGGTCGACGCGGCGAAGATCGAGCCGGAGCGCACCGCGGTCGTCAGCGGGCCAAACCTCGCAAAAGAAGTTGCACGAGGGCAGCCCGGCGCGAGCGTCGTTGCTTGTCACGACGTGGCGCGCGCGAAACGCTTGCAGCGCATCTTCCATTCGCGCACGCTGCGCGTGTACTCCAACGACGACGTGTGCGGCGTCGAGATCGGCGGCGCGTGCAAGAACGTGATCGCGCTGGCGGCAGGCATGGCCGACGGGCTCGGGTACGGCGACAACTCCAAGAGCGCGCTGATCACGCGCGGGCTCGCGGAGATCGCGCGCCTCGGCGTGAAGCTCGGCGCGCACCCGATCACGTTCATCGGGCTCGCCGGCGTCGGCGACCTCGTCGCAACCTGCACGAGCAAGCTCTCGCGCAACCGTCACGTCGGCGTAGAGCTGGGCAAGGGACGCCCGCTCGACGAGATCATCGCGGAGATGAGCATGGTCGCCGAAGGAGTAAAGTCCTGCCGCGCGATCATCGATCTCGGCGAGCGCGTCGGCGTCAAGATGCCGATTGCGTGGAGGGTGCACAAGGTGCTGTTCGAAGGCGTCCATCCCAAGGACATGGTCGAGGACATGATGATCCGCGCGCCGGAACCCGAGTTCCACGGGATCCTCCCCGAGCCCGAATGAGCGACGCGCGAGGCTTCACCACGCGAGCGCTGCACTCCGCGTCCGGCGACGAGGTTCTCCAGGAGCCGCTGTCGGCGCCCATCTATCAAGCGGCGACGTTCGCGTTCGACGACATGGAGAGCTTCGCGGCTGTGTCGAAGACGAAAGTATCCGGCGGCTACCTGTACTCGCGCTGGGCGAACCCGACCGTGGATGCGCTCGCACGCACGATCTCCGCGCTCGAGGGAACACCAGCCACCGGCTGCTTCGCGAGCGGAATGGGGGCGATCCACAGCGCGCTTACCGCGTTCGTGCGCAACGGCGACCACATCGTGAGCGCGCGCCAGCTGTACGGCGGGACGTTCGGATTGATGGCCAAGCACCTGCCGGCCAACGGCGCCGACGTCGACCTGGTGGACGTGACCGACCACGGCGAGGTCGAGGCCGCTTTCCGCCCGTCCACGAAGGTGTTGTATTTCGAGACGATCGGCAACCCGACGCTGCCGGTGGCCGACGTCGACGCGCTCGTCGCGATGGCGCACGCGCGCGGCGCGGTGGTGATCGTCGACGCGACGTTCACGCCGCCGAACCTGCTGCGCGCGGCGGAGCACGGCGTCGACGTAGTCGCGCACTCGGCGACCAAGTACTTCGGCGGGCATTCCGACGTGACCGCTGGCGTCGTCTCGGGCTCGCGCGAGCACGTCGAGCGCATCCGGTTGCACGCCATCGACACCGGCCCGGTGCTCGCGCCGATGGAAGCGTGGCTCACGTTGCGCGGCGTGCAGACGCTCGGGTTGCGGATGGAGCGCGTGTGCGCGAACGCGCTTGCGATCGCGCGCATGCTCGACGCGCACGCCAACGTGGAGCGCGTGTACTACCCGGGCCTCGAGTCGCACCCACAACACGAGCTTGCGTCCAGCCTTCTCACCGGAGGCTTCGGCGGCATGATCTCGTTCGAGGTCGCCGGCGGCATCGAGGCCGGCCGCCGCGTGATGGAGCGCGCGCGCATCTGCAAGCCCGCGGCGTCGCTCGGCGGCACCAAGTCGCTGATCGTGCATCCGGCGAGCGTCACGCACACGCAGCTCACGCGCGAGGAGCGCGAGCGGTTCGGCGTCGCAGACGGATTGCTTCGTCTGAGCGTGGGTATCGAAGACGCCGACGATCTCCTCGCAGATCTGGAACGGGCGCTGGCGTGACCGATCGAAAGATACGTCTCGCGATCCTCTACGGAGGACGCTCGGCCGAGCACGAGGTCTCGGTGGTTTCCGCGCGCAGCATGATGGCCGCGGTCGACCCCGAGCGATACGAGGTCGTTCCGGTCGCGATCACCAAAGCAGGGCGATGGCTCTTGCCCGAGCGCACGCCCGCACAGCTGGAGGCGCCGCCGGGCGCGCTGCCGGGTGTCGGCGACGAGGGAACGGCGCTCGCGCTCGAGCCGGGCATGCGCGCGCTCAGCGCGACCGGACCGGTGGACGTCGTGTTCCCGTTGCTGCACGGCCCGCAGGGTGAGGACGGAACGGTGCAGGGCTTGCTCGAGCTGGCGGGAATCCCGTACGTGGGCTCGGGCGTGCTCGCGAGCGCGATCGGCATGGACAAGGAGATGCAGAAGCGCATCTTCGAGTCGAACGGCATCCCGGTGGTGCCGTGGTTGCACGTGCACGCGCACCGCTGGCAACGCAACCCCGAAGCGATCGTGCGCATGGTGCACGACGAGATCGGGTTCCCGTGCTTCGCGAAGCCGGCGGCGCTCGGGTCGAGCGTGGGCGTCAGCAAATGCGAGAGCGAGGACGAATTGCGCGCGGGGCTCGACGACGCGTTCTCGTATCAAGAGAAAGCGATCGTGGAGAAAGCGGTGAGCGGTCGCGAGCTCGAATGCGCGGTGCTCGGCAACGAGGAGCCGGAAGCGTCCGTCGTCGGCCAGATCGTGCCGCATCACGAGTTCTACGACTACGCGGCGAAGTACCTCGAAGAGGGGAGCGACCTCATCGTCCCGGCGAAGCTCACCGACGACGTCGCCGAGCGCGTGCGCACGCTTGCGCTGCATGCGTTCCGCTCGATCGACGCCGCCGGCATGGCGCGCGTGGATTTCTTCTTGGAGGGTTCGACCGGCACGCTGTACGTGAACGAGATCAACACCATCCCCGGCTTCACGCCGATCTCGATGTACCCGCGCCTGTGGGAGGCGAGCGGCGTGCCGTACGGCAAGCTCATCGACCGTCTCGTGGAGCTGGCGCTCGAACAGCACGCGACGTGAGCAACGCGAAAGAGCGGTCCGCTGGAACGGACCGCTCTTTCGAATTCGAATGAGCTGCTGCGCTCGAACGCTCTACAGGTGGACGACCGGGCACGTCAGCGTTCGCGTGATGCCTTCGACGCCCTGAATGCGCGCCACCACCAGCTTGCCGAGGTCGTCGACCGTGCGGGCGGTCGCCCGGACGATGACGTCGTACGGGCCCGTCACGTCTTCGGCGGACGTGACGCCCTTGATCTTGGCGACCTCCTTGGCTACCTGCGCGGCCTTCCCCACCTCGGTTTGGATGAGGATGTACGCAAGCACCGAGCCCGCCTCCGAATCTTTCGCAGCTGGAGTCATAATGGGCCGGATTCTATACGAGCCGCTCCGCCGCCTCGCAAACCGGCCGAGTGGGTAAGAAACACCATGGTGTTCGCGGATCGTATCGACGCCGGACGGCGCCTCGCCGCCGCGCTTCGCGACGTGGTTCCACGCGAGGACGCCGTCGTGTTCGGCATACCGCGCGGCGGTGTTGTGCTCGCACGCGAGATCGCAAACGAGCTCGGCGCCGGGCTCGACGTCGCGGTGACGCGCAAGATCGGCGCGCCGCAGAACCCCGAGCTTGCGATCGGCGCGGTGGCCGAGGACGGCGTCGTCGTGCTCGACGAGCGCATCGTGGAGCGCTTGCGCGTGCCGCGCTCGTTCATCGACGAAGAGGTCGCGCGGCAGACCGAGGAGGTACACCGGCGCCTCGACGCGTACCGCGGCGGCCGCGCGGGCGTGTCGCCCGAGGGACGCACCTGCGTCGTCGTCGACGACGGTATCGCCACCGGTTCCACCATCGTCGCCGCGCTGTCGGCGTTGCGCCGCCGCGGTGCGGCGCGCATCGTCCTCGCCGTTCCGGTC
>JBIOWR010000047.1:0-8074 GCA_044868775.1 Actinomycetota bacterium | reverse complement strand
TGCCCGCAAGCGCCGAGCTCATCCGCAGCGCCGGCGCATCCGGGTGCACGTAGGCACACGTGAGCGTCTCGAGAAAGCCCGAAAGCCGCGGCTTCCAGGTCTCGTTGATGTAGTAGTCGACAAGCTGCGAGTACTTCCACTGGTTTTGCTTGGTATACTTGTTCGGGAGATCTTGCGGAAGCACCGGGCGCCCGTTTCGGACAACGCGCGTCACCTCGAACTGGCGATCCCACCATTCGCACGCGTTCATGATCTGCGAGCGCAGCCAGTCGCGCCCGGCGGTCGAGAACGTCTTGCCGTCGGTCGTCGTCACGCTGTCGCGCCACATCCAATCGTAGAGCACGTCGAACTGGTCGTACCAAGCCGACACGATCTTGTCGCCGTTGATGTTGAAGGCGGCCGGCCCGTTCTTGCACACCATCTGCCACAGTCCCAACCCGAACTGCATCACCGAAGGATGCAGCGGACCGAAGCCCGTCACCGATTCGATGCCCGCGTCGCGGTTGCTGCCGATGAGCAGCCGCGGCGTCTGATAGAAACCGATCGCGCCCGTGAACTCGGTCGAGAGTCCCGGCGTGAGACCCCAACCCCACGGCTGCCCTGTCACCTCCCATTGGTAGCCGTCGCGCAAGCCTCTGTCGGTGTACGCGAGCGAGACGAGCGCGACGTCGCCCGGGTGCTGCTGCGGGAGAAAAAGCTCGGTCCAGTTGTCGCCCTTGAGCACGGGCAGCATGAGCCGCACGATCTCCTCGTCGGCCTCGCGGTCGTACGCGTGCGCCCTCGCTGACGCCATGTCGGGCGCGTCCGACTTCGCGTCGGTTACCGCTCGCTTGATCACGTCGTACACGAAGAGCCCGAGCTGCAGCACCCATCCGACGATCGGCACCTTGGTGGCGACGACCTCGAGCGCCTCATCGAAGGCCAGCAGGGCCCCGCCGATGATCTCGCGCGCGATCGCCTTGCCGATCGCGCTCTGCTCGATGCGCGGCGCCTCGACAAAGAGGGTTCGCAGCGCGCCGAGCTGCTCGAGCGAGAGGCCGCTCGTGATCGCGATGTTGGCGACGCCGAACCGCGTCATGGATGAGAAGTTTTGCCACTGCTGGAACACCGACTGTTCCTTGCGCAGGTCGCTGTAGAACTTGCTGATGCGACCGTCGCTGCCGGCGATGCGCGAGCTGTGAAGCTGCGAGTTGAACTCGCGCGTCACGTCGAAGCCCGCGAACTCGGGATCGCCGGGATCAAGGACGGGCATCGGCGCGCTCCGGCTCACGCGTGCATCGACACACCCATCCCGCATCACGCTCGTACTCGAGCGCGTGCAAGACGTGCGGGCACTCGGTTCGCATGCCGACAAGCAGCGCATCGCGACACGCACGATCGTCGGGCCCGCACGCGAGCAGGGCCAGCAGCGCAACGCGGCGCATCGCCTCGGAGCTTACCGCAGGCGCCCTTGTGCGCGCTCGCCTTGACGGCCCGCGCTCGCCCGTGCGAGGAATTCCAACGCTGCCACGCTCCGAACATGCGTCGTCGCGTCGACTCGCCGGGCTTTCGCCGGACGACAGGGAGCGTGCAGCATCGCGCCGTTGCCTCTTGACATCGGCACCGAGTCGCGCTCGCCGAGCCCGGAAGTGGTGTGGCAGCCACGCGAGCGCGGCTCCTTTTCTCCGTGACGAACAAAGCCCCGGGCCCTTGTCAAGGACCCGGGGCTCCCCGAATCAGCCGGCCGCTACGCCGGCGCACCCACCGAAAACGAGGATGAATGCGACGCCATATTACCCACGATCGGGTACCTGAGCAAGAGACCAGCAGCGAGGTCGCCAGCGCTGGCACGACTCTCGCAATAGATCCCCCCCCAATTAACTTGGTTAACAGAGGGGGAACCATTGCGAGCGGCGTGCCAGAAATCCGAGCACGTCGAGCGCGTCGAGTGCTCGACGCCATGATCGCCGCGACGCCACCGGGCTCGGCTCGCCCGTGGCGGACGACGCGATCGATTTCAACGATAGGAGATCTCCTCGACGACGGGATCGGCGAGCGAGATCTCCTCGAGCTTGTCGAGGGCGCCGCCGAGCTCATCCGCCGCGGGCTCGAGCGCCCACACTGGTGGACGGTCGGCAACCTGTTCGGCCCCAAGACCCTCGACCGGTGGCGAAACGAGATCGTCGCCATGCAGGAACGCGACGCGAAGCGAGCGGCCGAGGACGCGGCCGAACGAGCTCGAGCCGAGGCGCATGCCGTCGCGCTGCGCGAGCCGAACCAGCTTGCGATCATGTCGCTGGCACGTGTGGCCGGGCGCGCTCACGAAGCGTTGCTCGCCCAGTGGTCACGCGCTCGGGAGGACGACGGTGCAGCCAAGAGCGGGTGACGCTCCGAGCGTCGAGCAGCTGCGGAAGCTTCGCGCGGTCGTCAAGGCCGTTGCCGAGCACCGCAAGACCGACGAGCCCACCGCCTACGTGTGGCTGTGCGCGCAAGTGCTCGGCACCGCGGAGCGACGCCGCGAGGGACTCACGACCGGGTTGACCTCCGAGGACTGTGATCGCCTCATTGCGTGGCGGCTGAGCGCGGGGGCCTCGTGAAGGTGCGCATCATCGCCGAAGTGTGCGACCGCTGCGAGGACTTCGCACCGCACGTGATGCTGCTCAACGAAGACGACACACACGACGACGTCTGCGTGTACTGTCTCGCGGACGAAGAGCTCTACTACGTTGCCGAAGAGCGCTCGCGTGTGGGCTCGTCGGACGTTTTCGACGAGATGATTCGCGATCGGATCAAGGGGGCGACGCGTGGGCAAGCGTAAGCGTCCGTCCGATCCCAATGCGGAGCTGCGCGCCGCCGCGATCGCGCGTCTCGCCGCGGGCTGTAGCGATCGCGTACTCGCGACCGACATCGTGCCCGGTCGATGTCGCTTCTGTGGCGGCCCGGTGCCCAAGGGTCGGCGCACGCGGTGCAGTCGCGAGTGCGGCTTCGAGCTCGACGTGCGATCCAATCCCGGCTTCGCGCGGGCCATGGTGCACCGTCGCGATCGCGGCCGCTGCGAGCTCTGCAACCTCGACACCGACCGGCTCGAGCGGATCATCCTCCGCCAGCGCAACATGCTCGCGGGCGCGTGGGGTCGTCGTCACGGCGCCGGGCTCTACGTCGAGTACAAGGGGCAACGCATCTACGGCGAGCATGCGCGGGCTCGCGTCTTCCGTCTGCTCGGCCTCGCGTTCGAGTGCGGTCACCTGTGGGAGATGGATCATCGTGTGCCCGTCGTCGAAGGCGGGGGCGCGTGCGGGCTCGAGAACCTGCGCACGCTTTGCATTTGGTGTCACCGTCTCGAGACACGCAAGCTCGCGCGCCGACTCGCACGCGGACGCACGACGCAAGCCGACCTCTTCGGCGAGCGCGTGCTCGATGCCGACCTGCAGGAGACGTCGCGCCGGCGGACGCGACCCCGGGTCGATCCGCAGCGGCATGGCGTCGATCGCTGGCGCTACGAGGGCACGAGCTCTCGCGCATCGCAACAGGATCTCTTCGGGGGGCGCGATGGCAAGAAGTAGATCGGCCCTCAAGCGCGTGCGACGACGTCGGTTCGGAGTCATCCTCGCTGATCCGGCGTGGACGTACCGCGACAAGTGCCAAGCGGGCGAGCGCGGCATCGAGTGGGTGCACGGGTGCATGAGCGACCAAGAGATCCTCGATCTGCGCGAGCCTGTGCAGCGCGTCGCCGACTCCGACTGCGTGCTGATGCTCTGGGCGGTGTGGCCCAAGCTTCCGCTTGCGCTCGAGGTGATCGCCGCGTGGGGATTTTCGTACAAAACGATCGGCCTCAACTGGGTGAAGGTGACGAGCAGCAGCACGACCGACGATCCACGCGCGCAATGGGGCATGGGCAACTGGACGCGCAGCGGAAGCGAGCCGTGCTTGCTTGCGGTGCGCGGCAACCCCAAGCGCCGCAGCGCGTCAGTGCACTCCACGATCTGGGCGCCCGATCCCGCCCTCGAGGAGCTCATCGCCCGCGGCGGTTGGGATCACGTGCTCGAGGCGCAGCGCGGTTATGACAAGAGCGCGAAGCCGCACGAATCGCGCAGACGGATCCGCGCGCTCACGCACGGGCCACGACTCGAAATGTTCTCGCGCGGCCCCGCGCCCACCGGTTGGTGGGGCTGGGGCCTTGAGGCCGAAGGGCCAAGACTCGTAACGTTGTAGGAGACGCACCACCATGCCACGCCAACCAACACCGGTCACAACAGGCAAAGCCGAGCGACAGCCCGTCGCGCGGCTCGAGTTCACCGAGTACGAGCTCCAAGTGCTCCAGACGATCACGCAGAACGCGATCGACCAAGGGATCCGCGCCGAGTGGCTCGACTGCATTGCCGGAGTGCAACGCAAGGTCCAGTCGGGACGAAGCGACCTCGCGATCGCACGGCGGCGTCTAGCCGTGCAGCAGTCCAACGCACGCACGCGGGAGCACGACGATGGAACGCAGGAGGATTGAGCTCAACCGCCGCATGCACACGCTGCTGTGCGAGATTCTCGCGCACCATCAACGCCACACGGGCGACATCGACACGCGAAAACTCCTCAACATCTGCCGCGCTGCGAAGATCCTATGCCCCGAATCCGCACCAACCTCGAAGGCCGCACCGCCCTCGTCGTCGCCGAGCTCGCCGGCGCGCGCTGGGAGTTCCGCTACGACGGCAGCGACGCCGCCGATGCCGAACGATGGATCGACGATGCACGCCATCGGATCCGCTGCGGACTCGCCCCCCGCGATGCGGCCGTCGAGATCGGCTGCCCGCTTCGCGCTGGATGATGGCGAGCGGCGCGAATGGGACGAGCGCACCGAGGCGGCCGTGCGCGTCGCGAGGAGGTTCGAGTACCCATGAACATGTCCGAAATGCTCGGCACCGAAGAGGTCGCGCAACGTCTCCGCATGTGTCGTCGCAACGCGGCGCGCGTCATGGTGAAGCTGCCGCACGTTCGCCTTGGACGTCGGCTCTTCATCGAACGGGAAACGCTCGTGAACTACCTATCACGTTCGCAACGTTCGGGCGATCCGCGAGCGCTCGAAACACCGCGCGCCGTCTTCGACGAGGTGATGCGAATCGTCAAGGACGAGATCGCGAAGGCCAGAGGCGCGGCCCGCCTCGCTGCGGTGCAAGATGTGCGCGACCGCATCAAGTACCTGACGATGCGGATCCCCGAGGGGGACGCATGAGCGAGCCTCTCGCCGATCTTGCGTACTTCAACCTCGCGATCATCGTGCAGCAGCTCGCCGACTGGCCCACGGGGCGCCTGCGCCTCGTCATGTGGGCCGACGACGCGTCGGCGCGCTTCTACTGCCAGGCGATCAACGTCGACCGCGTGATCGTCATCGCGTCGAGTGCTCCGACGATGGGGCGGGCCATCGAGGAGTTCGCGAGCTCGCTTCGCGACGCCATCGAGGCCGTGTCGGGCGTGAGGCGGCCACGATGAACGCCCCGCAACACCGTCGCCGCTCCGACGCGCTCGCGCGATCGACCGTGCTCGAGCAGCTACCCGCCGCCGAGCAACGCACGCTCGTCGACGAAGTGCGATGCGTCTGCCAGCAAGCGCCGCTCGTTCGTCCCGTCGCCCGCGGCGGCGCGCCGATGCGCGTGCGCGTCACCGCAGCGGGCGCGCTTGGCTGGGTGGGGGACGGCGAGTATCGCTACGATGCCGCGCAGAGGGACGGCCGCCCGTGGCCGCCCATCCCCGCGCGGTGGCTCGAGATCGCCAACCGGGTAGGCGGCGCGCACCCATGGGACTCGGCGATCGTCAACTGGTACGAGCCCGATGCGGCGCTCGGCTGGCACCGCGATCAAGCCGAGCGCGACCGCACCAAACCGATCGTGACGATCTCGCTGGGCGACGCCGCCAGCTGGGCAGTGCGGCGCGATGAGGACTCGCCCCTCTCGCGCACCCGCCTCGAGTCGGGCGATGTGACGCTGCTCGCCGGCGGCCTGCGGCTGGCGCTTCACTCGATCGAGCGCATCATCGCCGCCCCGATGTTCTCGCCGCTTTCGACGCGCGGACGGATCTCCATCACGCTGCGGGTCGCTGGCTAGTGGAAGACGGGCGGCGGAGGCTTGGGAGCGATGGCGGTCTCGTGCTGCTTGATGAGCATGCCGAGAGTCACGATGCCGTTATAGCCGATGATCTGGCGCAGGCGCTCAATCCAGCCTCGTTCGAGCGGCTCGATGCGATCGCGCTCCCGCAGCAACGCGTGGAAGCGGCCGAAGGCTTCGTCGAACGCGGGCGCGTCGTCGGCTCCGCGTGCATCGTCGAGGGCTGCCCACTCCTCGGGTGACATCATCGTTCGCACGGCAGCGAGTGCGTGCTCGCCAAGCGGCAGGAAGACGCCATCGAGCTCGATGGCGCGGGCGTGTCGGATCGTGCTCATCGGCCTAGCTCGCGCTCGCGGCCGTCTCGTCGGGTCGCTCGATCCGCTTGATGAGCATGCCGATCTCCGTCAACGCGTCCTTGCCGATGAGCGGGGCGATCTTGGTGATCCACTCCGTGGTGCCGTTGTCGCCGCGCTGCTTGAGCAACGCGTAGAAGCGGTTGAAGGCCGCGTCGAACGCCTGCGTGGAGCTGGCTCGGCGTGCCACCTCGATGAGCTTCCACTCATCGGGCGTCATGATCTCGCGGACGGCTACGATCTTCTCCTCGGTGAGCTCGCCGAAGATGTCGTCGAGTGTTTCGGCTTGCTCGCACTTGGGCGGCGCCTCCTTGTGCGGTGCCGCAGATCCGTTGCCGGCCGCGCGCGCCTGCTGACGCTCGCGGCGTTGCTTGGCGCGCTTGGCCTTCATACCTTCGACGGCAAACTCGACGATCTCGTCGCCGATGCGACCCACGGGACCCTCGAGGATCGAAAACCCCTTGTCCCACTTCTTCATTTTCTCCTCGTGCACGTGGGCATTCTGTTCCATCTCCATCTGCACTCTGAGAAGTTCGACCTTGGCGTTCACCTGAGTGGACCACTGCGCACCCGCAGCCCCGAGTACGTCGTTGAACGTCGAGGCGATGTTCGCGAAGCCCTGTACACACCCCATCACCCTGTCGAGGCAGGCAAAGGCGATGCCCGCGAACCTTTCGCAGCGCGCATCGGCAGCGGCAGCGGAAGCCTGCAAGGCCTTGACGACCGACTCATCGCCGCCGCCCTCATCATCGACGATCTGCAAGTCGCCGGCGTCGTCGATGAAGCCGCGCACGCTCGCAAACTTCGTGTACTCGTGATTGCCCTGACGGCATCGCATGCGTACGCGGTAGCGCTGAAGGTCGATGCCCGGGGACTCTTCGGCGTCGAGTCGCGCCGCACGAACGAGGAGCGTGCAGATGTCGTGCGGCGGGATCGATGGCGGCGACTCCTGGAAGGTCCGCGTGCCCGCCCGAAGGTGCTTCCAGGTGTTGTTGCGTCGGACCTGCAGGGCCATCGAGCGCAAGAACGCGTGATTTTCGCTCACCCGATCGAGCAGCTCGGCGGGGATCTCCTCGGGAAAAACTTCCTCGGTGTCGATCGTGGAACCGCTGCCAGTCGCCGTTGCTTTTGCCACGGCGACCACGGTAGCACTACGCGCAGGCCGTGCCGAGCGGGTCGCGCCAAACCCTCTTGACGACGCTTCCATCGGCACGTGCGACCGTGGATCCTCGGAGCATGGCCACTCAAGCGCTCGCCGTGCGAGCCCCCTCCGATCTGAGCAAAGACGAGATTTGGACGAAGTGCGTCAGCCTCGCCAAATCACGGGCTCGAGAAAAGGCGGAGGAGCTCAAGCTCACCGAAAAGTTTCTCGACGCAGGCACGATCGCCGTGACCACGCTGCTCGCGGGGTACCTGTTCACGAAGTTCCCGAACATGGAGACGATCGGACCCGTGCCGGTGCAACCGGTGCTCGGCGCTCTGTCGCTGCTGTACGGGATGTTCGCGACGGGCCCGATCGCCGACCGTGCCGAGAACGTCGGGATCGCTCTGCTCGCGCCGTTCTTGTACGAGAAGGGTGCCGAGTTCGCGCTTTCCTAGCGCGCACTGTCGCGGCTCGAGGCGCGACACAAAGTTTCGCGTGGTCCCGGC
>JBIOWR010000046.1:0-2191 GCA_044868775.1 Actinomycetota bacterium | reverse complement strand
AGGCCGCTCCAGAAAGCCGGAGCCGAAGGCGGAGGTCACTTGGGGCGATGAGAGGCAGCGCGGTCGTGCTCTCGGTCGCGCTCGCGCTCGCCGGGCTTGTCCCGGGGACGCCGGCGGCGGCCAGCACCGCGGAGCTCGTCCAGCAGATCGACCAACTGGTAGGCGCGTTCCATGGCGGCGCGGGGCTCTGGATCGCCGACCCGAGCACGAGCAAAGCGCTGTACGCGCACGACGCCGACGAGCCGATCGTCACCGCGTCCCTGTACAAGCTCGCCGTGCTTGCTGAGGCCGAACGCCGGGTCGACGCGGGACAACTCCGCTACAGCGACACGATCACGATCGAGGACGAGGACATCACCGCGGACGGCTCCTTCGAGGAAGCGGGCACCGAGCTGACGCTCGACGAGGCGCTCGAGGCGATGATCACGATCTCCGACAACGGCGCGGCGCTAGCGCTGTGGCACGTGCTCGGTGCGGACAACATCAATGCGACGCTGCGCGCGGTCGGTATCAACGACTTCCATGTCTTCGTGAGCTGGGGCGAGGACGACAACGTCGCAACGCCGCGCGCCATCGGCACGCTGCTGACGCTGCTCGCGAAACGGCAGCTCATCTCAGCTGCTGCGTCGGACCGGATGGTCGCGCGCCTGGCGCGCCAGCAGATCAACGATCGACTTCCGGCCGGGCTTCCTGAGGGTGTGACGATCGCGCACAAGACCGGCAATCTCCCCGGCCTCACCCACGACGCCGGCATCATCTACACGCCATCCGGACCGCGTGTCGTCGTCGCGATGACCTGGGACGCGTACGACGCCGACGCGTATGCGTTCATTGCGAACGTCGCCTCGGTCGTCTACAGCGCCGTGCTCGAGCCGCCGGCGAACGCGCGCTACGACGTGCCGCGAACCACGGTCAGCGTGGACACCGGATCGTCGGCGCGTATCACCGTGCCCATCACGAATGCGGGCAGCGACAGCTGGAACGGCAGGGGGCCAGGATCATTCGGCCTGATCTGGGAGATGCGAGACAGCAAGAACGCGCTCGTCGCGTCATCGTCGACGCCGATCGCACTTCCGAGTCTCGCCCCCGGCCGGAGCGCGAACGTCGGTGTCGTGCTCCCGATGCCCGCGACACCCGGCGACTACAAGGTGACGGTCGGCCTCGCCGACGCCGATGGGAACGGCCTGGCCAAGCTCGGCGCCGCGACGGCATCGTTCCAGGTGCGCGCGCATCTGCCCTACATCGTGAGCGCTACCGCGTCGCTGCCGAGCATGCTGCACAGCGGCGAGGCATCGCTGCTCGTCACGAGGTACACCGCACTGCCCACGGCCGGCACGACCTCGCACCCGCTCACGCTGTCGTGGCGGCTCATCGACACGAAGACCAGCCGCTCGGTCGCGCAGGGCACCATCCCGCTCGGTACGCTCGAGGCCGGCGCGGCCGGCACCTTCTTCGCGCCGTTCGTCGCGCCAGCGGTGCTCGGCACGTACCGCCTCGTGTATGACGTACGCGAGCGGAACGTCGCCGCGAACGAGACACTGACGACCAACGTGACCATCGTCGGCGCGCGCACCTTCCCCGACGACGAGGGCGGGCGCACGCCGCCGACGCTCTCGATCACGCCTCGTGTTGTGACGCCGTCCCCGACGCCGCGGCTGCGCTTCCCATCGCCGACGCCCGGCATCGTGCCGAGTCCGCTGCTGCCACTCCTGCCAACCGCGAAGCCCTGAAGATCGCGCAACGCCAGCTCGGAGAGCGCACGTACGGCGTCAGCGGCAACGGATATCACCGGGTTTGACTCCGAGCGGATTCTTGTTCGTCATCTCGCGATATTCGCTCGGCGTGAGTCTGCGGCAGTAGACCAAGGTACCGTCGGCGTTGAACGCCTTGACGATGACGTCGGGCCGTGGATCTGGCGGGCCACCGACCGCACCGGCCTCCGCCATGTATCTCGGCGCGATCGGTGAGCCGGCGCGACGATCTCGATCGGCGGGGAACGGATCGGCCGGATACTCGCGCCCACCGGGGAACTGCCACACGATCGTGAGGGGTTCCTCGCCGTCGTTCCGCACCGTGAGTCCGTCCCATCGATCGCACGCGGTGAGGAGCATCGTGATCAGGACACACAGAGCCGCGAACCTCATGTTCTAGCGCCAGCGCGCGAGGATGTTCTCCCTCTGGAACGCGAGTC
>JBIOWR010000045.1:0-5751 GCA_044868775.1 Actinomycetota bacterium | reverse complement strand
ACCGTGGATGATGGTGGCGAGAACATCGTCCGCGCCGCATACGGCGACGAGAAGTACGAGCGGCTCGTGGCGTTGAAGCGCACCTGGGATCCGCAGAACGTCTTCCGGCTCAACCAGAACATCGTCCCGTAGCGCGCGGCCGTTGGATGATTCGCCGCCGGTGGGCGGTCCGCGACCCGTCGCGAAAATCCCGGATGCCCGGGCGTGGTGTTCGTGATAACATACGATCGTATGCCGGTGGCCGTTCATCCTTTGGGGAGGCGCATCCGCGACCTGCGGGAGGCGCGGGGCTTGTCGCTGCGCGACCTTGCGGAGCTGAGCGCGGTGAGCGCTCCGATGCTGTCGCAGGTGGAGCGGGGCGACACCTCGCCCACGGTCGCGATTGCGGAGAAGATCGCGAGCGGGCTGGGGCTTTCGCTTTCGCAGCTGCTGCGGCTCGACGAAGGGCAGGACGTCGTCCTCGTGCGTGCAAAGAATCGTCGTGGAGTGCAGCGCAACGGGCACCGGTACGAGGAATTGACCGCTCCCCTGCCGGGCGAGCGTGCGTCGGTCACGCTGCACACGCTGAAAGCGAACGCGCGCACCGGTGCCGCCGGCGACGCGCCGCTCCACGCGGCGGGCAGCCGCGAGACGGTCGTCGTCCACGCCGGGAGCTTGGGGCTCGTGCTCGACGGTCGCCGCTACGACCTCGGCGAGGGAGACGCGATCACGTTCGACGCCGACCTTCCGCACCACTTCGAGAATCCTGGGCGCGCGGAGGCATCGTTCCTCGCGGTGGTCACGACCGGACTTCGCCACACGTAAGAGCACGTAAGGACACGTAAGGAGACGCCGATGCCGAAAACCATGTTCGACAAGATCTGGGAGTCCCACCTCGTACGCGACGACTTGATCTACGTCGACTTGCACCTGGTGCACGAGGTGACGAGCCCGCAAGCGTTCGACGGGTTGCGGCTGAACGAGCGCGTGGTGCGCCGTCCGGACAAGACCGTCGCGACGGCGGATCACAACGTGCCGACCGACGGGACGCCGCGCGCGTCGCTGATCGCCGATCCGCTGTCACGCTTGCAAGTGGAGACGCTGGAGAAGAACTGCGCGGAGTTCGGCATCCCGGTGTACTCGCTCGGCTCGGACCGGCGCGGCATCGTGCACGTGATCGGGCCGGAGCTGGGACTTACCCAACCCGGCACGACGATCGTGTGCGGCGACTCGCATACGTCCACGCACGGCGCGTTCGGAGCGCTCGCGTTCGGCATCGGCACGAGCGAGGTGGAGCACGTGCTCGCCACGCAAACGCTCGTGCAAACGCGGCCGAAGACGATGCGTATCTGGTACGAGGGCGAGCTGGGCTTCGGCGTCACGGCGAAAGACTTGATCTTGGCGACAATCGGCCGTCTCGGAACAGCAGGCTTCACCGGGTCGGTCGTCGAGTATGCCGGCCCCGCGATCGAGCGCCTCACGATGGAGAACCGCATGACCGTCTGCAACATGACGATCGAAGGCGGCGGGCGCGCGGGCATGATCGCTCCCGACGACACCACGTATGCGTACATGCAAGACCGGCCCGCCGTGCCGGCCGGCGACGCGTGGAGTAAGGCGGTGGAGCGCTGGCGCGCGCTGCCCACCGAGGTCGGCGCGACGTTCGACCGCGAGCTGACGATCGATGCGCGCGAGCTTGCGCCGATGGTCACGTGGGGCACGACGCCGGGCATGGTCGCGGAGGTCACTGCGCGCGTGCCCGCACCCGACGACTTCGACTCCCCGGCCGACAAAGAAGCGGCCGAGCGCGCGCTCGCGTACATGGGGCTCGAGGCGGGTACGCCGCTCACCGACGTCGCGCTCGATCGCGTGTTCATCGGATCGTGCACGAACTCGCGTATCGAAGACCTGCGCGCAGCGGCACGCGTCGTGGACGGCAAGCACGTCGCGACCACGGTGCGCGCGATGGTCGTGCCGGGGTCGCAGAGCGTGAAAGCACAGGCCGAGGAGGAAGGGCTGCACGACGTGTTCCGTGCAGCGGGGTTCGAGTGGCGCGAGGCCGGATGCTCGATGTGCCTCGGCATGAACCCCGACATCCTCGCGCCGCAAGAGCGCTGCGCCTCGACGTCGAACCGCAACTTCGAGGGACGGCAGGGCGCGGGAGGCCGCACACATCTCGTCTCGCCCGAAATGGCGGCAGCGGCCGCCATCGAAGGCCGCTTCGTGGACATCCGGGGGTGGAAGTAGATGGAGCCGGTCACCGTCGTCAACGGCAAGGTGTCGGTGCTCGACCGCGCCGACGTCGACACCGATCAGATCATCCCGAAGCAATTCCTCAAGCGCATCGAGCGCACGGGTTTCGGGGAGTGCTTGTTCTACGACTGGTTCCGCACGGGCGAGATCGCGCTCGATCCGAACCCGATCCTCGTGGCCGGGCGCAACTTCGGATGCGGGTCCTCGCGTGAGCACGCGGTCTGGGCGATCCAGCAGTTCGGGTTCCGCGCAGTGGTGGCTACGAGCTTCGCGGACATCTTCTATTCCAACTCCACGAAAAACGGGCTGCTGCCGGTGGTCCTTTCCGAGGAGGACGTGCGCGCCTTGGCGAACGCCGGAGAGGCGGCCATCGATCTCGCCGCACAGACGGTGACGTTCGGCGATCGCACCGCGCGCTTCGAGATCGACCCGGCGATCAAGCACCGCTTGCTCGACGGCCTCGACGAGATCGCGCTCACCCTGCAACACGCGGGCGACATCGACGCGTATGAGCGCGAGCGGATGATCGAAGGACCGGTAACGACCGCGCTCTAGCCAGAATCAGCGGAGCTTGGGACCGGCGGACTGCACGCTGCACATAAGGTCGGCCGTCCGGGCGAACGGATCGCCGGGCGCGATGCGCACCCACGCGATGTACAAGGTGCCCGCGCCGTCGATCGCGCTTTCGATGCGGGTGATCCTGCCGCCGCAGCACTCGCCGCCGTCGAGCGGGTCCGGGTTCGCGGGATACACGACGTCGGTCGAGAAAGCGGGCGCCGCCGCGAGCGCATCGGTGGTCGTCGCGACCTTCACGTCCCAATTCGAGACAAGCGGCACTCCCGCGGCGTCGAGCACGGGCGTCGTTGAGTAGTAGGCGATCGCGAGCCGTCCGGCGGCGCCTGCGCTCAGCGATGGCGCCACGTTCACGTCCACGCCGGCGACGGTGAACGGCGCGGGCCACGTCGCGCCGCCGTCGGTAGAGCGCCACAGTTCCAGAGCACCGCTCACGACCGCGGTCACATACACGTTCCCGGCGTCGTCGACGGCCACGTTCGCTGGGAAGCGAAGGCTCGACCCGCGGTCGGCAATCTTGACGCTCGTCCACGTAAGCCCGCCGTTCGTGCTCTTCGCGATGCGGAGCTCGTTCCTCGTCTCGTACACCTGATAGGCGGTCGTCGCGTTCGGAATCACAAGCTCGCCCGGTCGCTCCACGCCGTTCGCCATCGGAATGCGCTCGGTGTACGTCGCGCCCGCGTTGGTGCTCACCGTCGCCCAGAGCAGCGAGTCGAACTCCGGATACCAGACGTCGCAGACGACGCTGTGAATCACGTGCCCGTCACCTTCCGCGACGGCGTGGTTGTCGCCGCACGGTTGACCGCGTCCCGCATACGCCTTGTTCGTCCACGAGTCACCGCCGTTGAACGAGGTCCAGATCGGAGCGGGATAGTGCTCATACTCGCGCGTGAAGTACACGGTGCCGTTCGCATCCGCCGTGAGGTCGGTACCGGAGCGCGTGATACCTTCGCGCGGCGTGCTCTTGCGTGTCCAGCTCGATCCGCCATTCGTGGAACGCCAAAGGTAGTCCCAGCTAGACACGGCGTAGCTGATAGCCGGGTTCGTGCCGGGGCCGAGCGCCAGCACGGGATCGAGGTCGGACTCTTGGTCCGGTCCGGTGACGGGGAAGTAGGGAATCCACTTGGCCACGTAGGTCTCCGGGAGCGTGACTCTGCCAACGGCCCTGGTGGTGAACGTCAGTCCCGCGGGCGCGGCGTTGCCGACGACCGACGCGTACGCCAGCATGAGAACGAACACCGCCGCGATGAATCTCTTCATCGCAACGTCGGACCGGCGGACTGCACCGCAATCATCAAGTCCGCCGTCGACGGGCCGTCGAGACCCCTATCTTTCGCATACGCAATGTAGAGGTGGCCCGCGTCATCGATATCCGTCTGGAAGAACTTCATCCGCTCGACGAGCGTGCACTCATAGTTATCGTTGGGGCACAGGTTTCCGGTGCGCACGCCGGTGACGGCAGTGTCGATCGTGAACTGCGGCGACGCGGACGCGGCGTCGAGGCTTTGCGCGACGTCGATGTTCCACGACGTGAGTGGCGTTCCGTAGGTCTGGAAAGCGGGGCCCGTCGCTGCGAAGTACGAGACCGCGACGCGACCGGCCGCGCCCGCGGAGATCCACGGCGACGCGGCTTCGCGCATTGCATCGGAGACGACCACCGGCGTGCTCCAATTCGTGCCGCCGTCGGTGCTGCGCGCGAGGAGCACGGCGCCGAGCTGCACCGGCTCCGTGCCGGCGCTCAGGGTGCCGCGGCGCGCCCACGCCATGTACACGTTGCCGGCGTCATCCGCATCGACGACCGGGAACCCTTGCAAGCGCACGTTTTGCGCGACGGGAGCGATCGTCCACGTCGCTCCCCCGTTCGTGCTCTTGGCGACGTAGATCCAATCGAGGTCGGCATACGCAACGTAGATCGTTGCCGCGCCGGCGAACGCCACCGGTCCAACGACCTCGACGCGACGCGCGGGGAAGGTCTTCGTGTAAGTCACGCCGCCGTTCGTGCTCGTCCATGCGAACACGTCCTGCGCGTAGTTCTCGGCCGGATCTTCGCTCGTGCATGCCGCGACGTGCACGACCTCGCCAGATGCGCGAGCGGCGGACCACAGGCGTTCGGACCCGTTCCCACCACACACGCGGCCTCGACCGAGATAGGCGAGGTTGGTCCAGGTGGCGCCTTGATCGAACGACGTCTGCGCCGGAACGGGATAGCGCCCGCCGCCGATGTGCGCGAGGTAGACGGCGCCGCCTGCGTCGATCGACACGGCGCTCTGGTCGCGCTGGTTGCTCGTCGTGGGCGTGAGCTTGCGCGTCCACGACGCGCCGCCGGTCGTCGATATCCAGATCGCGTCGCGCTCGTCGGTCGTGTACACGATCGTGGGAGTGACGCCGTTGCCGACGTCGAGCGTGGGCTCGGCGTGGGTCCAGCCGGGCTCGACGAGGCGATGCGTGAACGTCAGACCGGCGGGAGCGGCGGCGCCGTTGAAAGCGTTCAGGGGAAGAACGACGGCGATCGCTGCGATCGAAGCCCCGAGCCAGGAGGTTCGCATCTCGGCCTTGATATTCGACACGTTGGCGCATTTTCCTGCTTGTTCGGCTTGGTTTGGCGCCCGTGCGTGGTGGAGGCCCGCGCCTTCGGCGCGGGCCTCCAAGCGCAACCACCCGTCTATGCGATCGGCTTGCCCCTGCGCCGGAACAGCGCTCCGACGCCGATGAAGGTGCCGCCCGCGTTGGCGAGGATCGCCAGACGAGCGAGACCCGCCGGGTCGAGACCGGTGCGCGCAAGCCGCGATCCCAGCACGCGCGTGGACGCGGTCGGCGTCGGCGTCGCGCCGTTGCCACCGCCGCCTCCGTTCCCGCCCGTGCCGGTGCCCGTCGGGGTCGGGGTCGCCGTTGCCGTGTTCGTCGACGACGCTCCAAGAATGGCAACCGGAGCGCTGAGCCCCATCA
>JBIOWR010000044.1:0-4033 GCA_044868775.1 Actinomycetota bacterium | reverse complement strand
CGGAGGACGCGCGCCTTGCCGGGCACGCGCGCCGGCCGCGCTACTTGCTGGCGCTCTCGCCGCCGCCGAGCGTGGCCTGACCTGCCGCGAGCCGTGCGACCGGCACCCGGAACGGCGAGCACGACACGTAGTCGAGCCCGATCTCGTGGCAGAACTTCACCGACTCGTCGTCGCCGCCGTGCTCGCCGCAGATGCCGAGGTGCAAGTGCGCGTTCGCGGCACGGCCTTGCTCGCACGCCGTGCGCATCAGCTCGCCGACGCCTTTGCGATCGATGGTGACGAAGGGGTTGGCGGGAACGAGCTTTCGCTCCTCGTAGAGCGCGAGGAACTTGCCGATGTCGTCGCGCGAGAAGCCGAAGGCCATTTGCGTGAGGTCGTTGGTGCCGAACGAGAAGAAGTCGGCGACCTCGGCCACCTCGCCCGCGGTGATCGCCGCGCGCGGCACTTCGATCATCGTTCCGAAAGCGATATCAAGGGAGACCTTGTGCTCGGCGACGATCGCGCGTGCGATCGGCTCCAACTCCTCGCGCATCTGCGCCAGCTCCGCTTGCGTGGCGACGAGCGGAATCATGATCTCGACGACGGGGTTCAGCCCGCGCGCCTTCAGCTCGCACGCCGCTTCGACGATCGCGCGCACCTGCATCGCGTACAGGCCGCTCTTCACGATGCCGAGCCGCACGCCGCGCAAGCCGAGCATCGGGTTCGCTTCGTGCATCTCGGCGACGCGCGCGAGCGTGGCCTTCAGCTCCGGCAACCCGGTGGAGTCGCCGCCCGCCTCCTTCACCGCCACCTCGACGGCGAGGTCGGTGTGGTTCGGCAAGAACTCGTGCAGCGGAGGGTCGAGCAGCCGCACCGTGACCGGCAGCCCGTCCATTGCTTCGAAGATGCCGAGGAAGTCGTTCTTCTGCAACGGCAGCAGCGCGGCGTACGCCTCCTCTTCTTCCGACGGCGTGTCGGCGAAGATCATCTTGCGCACGGCGGCGACGCGCTCCTCTCCCAGGAACATGTGCTCGGTGCGGCACAGGCCGATGCCCTCGGCGCCGCGCCGGCGCGCATTCGAGGCCTGGTCTGGCGTGTCGGCGTTCGCGCGCACGCGCATGCGGCGCACATCGTCGGCGCGGTTCATGAAGGTGTCGTACGCACGCCACAATTTCGATTCGCGCGCTTGCGCGTCCCCGATCAGCGCGCGCTCGAGCTCGGAAGGAACGGTATTCAGCTGCCCCAGATACACGGTGCCGTCGGTGCCGTCGATGGTGACCCAGTCCCCTTCTTTGGCGACGCTGCCGTCAACGGAGAATTGCTTCGCATCGCGATCGATCCGCAAAGCGTCGGCTCCGCACACGGCCGAAATGCCCTCACCGCGCGCAACGACGGCGGCGTGCGAGTTGGTCCCTCCGGCACTGGTCAAGATGCCTTGCGACGCGATCATCCCGTGATAGTCGTCCGGCGTCGTCTCGCGTCGGACGAGAATCACCTTTTCGCCCCGGTCGGCCCACTCCTTCGCGTCGTCGGCCCTAAACACGGCACGACCGACCGCAGCGCCGGGCGATGCGTTGAGCCCGCGGGCAATGGGCTTTTCGGCCTTCTTCACCTTCGGATCGATCACCGGCTTGAACAATTCGTCGAGACGGTTCGGCGTGAGCCGGAGCAGCGCGGTGTCGACGTCGATCAATCCCTCTTCGAGCATGTCGAGCGCCATGATCAGCTCGCCCTGCGCGGTGCGCTTGCCGATGCGCGTCTGCAGCATCCACAGGCGGCCTTGCTCGACGGTGAACTCCACGTCGCACATGTCTTTGTAGTGCTTCTCCAAACGGTCGAGGTTCTGGACGAGCTGCTCCCACGCTTGCGGTTGCAGCGTTTGCATGTCCGACACCGGCAGCGTGTTGCGGATGCCGGCGACGACGTCCTCCCCTTGCGCGTTCGGCAGGTAGTCGCCGGTGGGCGCCTTGTCGCCGGTCGCCGGGTCGCGCGTGAACACGACGCCGGTGCCGGAGTCGTCGCCACGGTTGCCGAATACCATCGACTGCACGTTGCACGCGGTGCCGAGGTCGTCGGAGATCTTGTTCTTGCGGCGGTAATCCTGCGCGCGCTTGTTGTCCCACGAGCCGAACACGGCTTCGATACCGAGGTGGAGCTGCTCGATCGGCTCCTGCGGGAAGTCGCGTCCGGCCGACGCTTTGATGATTCCCTTGAACTCCACGACGAGCGCCTTGAGGTCGTCCACTGAGAGGTCAACGTCGCTCGTGATGCCGCGCCGCGCCTTGGCGGCGTCGAGCGCGTGCTCGAACTTCTCTCCCTCGACGTCCATCACGGTCTTGCCGAACATCTGCAACAGGCGGCGGTACGAGTCCCACGCGAACCGCTCGTTGCTCGTTTGCTGCGCGAGCCCGTTCACGCTCTCGTCGTTAAGGCCGACGTTGAGGACGGTGTCCATCATCCCGGGCATCGAGAACTTGGCGCCGGATCGCACCGACACGAGCAGCGGGTCGCGCGCGTCGCCGAGGTTGCGGTCCATCTTCTCCTCGAGACGCTTCAAGCGATCGGCGACCTCGTCGAGCAAACCCTCCGGAACCGAGCGCGTGATGCGATAGGCGTTGCACGCCTCGGTCGAGATCGTGAAGCCGTGCGGGACCGGGAGCCCGAGCTTGGTCATCTCGGCGAGGTTGGCCCCCTTGCCGCCGAGGAGGTCCTTCATGTCCTTGTTGCCTTGGGAGAACTCGTAGACGTACATCGCGCGCCTCTCTGCCGGGTGGTCGCTCGAAACCTTACCCGCCGTGCCACAAGGGATGCACCCTCGACGCCCGGGCGGCCGCTCCTCGAAGGGCCGTGCCTACGGCAGAACTGTGATACCGGTGTGCGTTCGCACGGCTCGCGCGAGCCGGTCGTCGGCGGTCAGAAGCTCCGCGCCCACGTGCTCGGCGAGCGCAACGTAGGTCGCATCGTACGCGGAGAAGTTCGGCCGGAGTGCGAGCATCCGCGCCATCAGCGATTGATGACCGTGTCTCGTGAGCGGCAGGTCGAGGTAATCCGCGAGCGCCTCACCTGCCCGCTGCGCGCCCATCGATCGGTGCAGCAGAGCCCTTCGGAGCCCGGCCGCTACTTCGACGTCGCACAGCGCCGGCACGTGCACGTCCGTCTCGGCATCGCGAAGGACGTCTCCCAAGGTACCGGCGAGATCGGTGCCCAAGAGGTATTCGAGGAGCGCGGACGCGTCTGCAACCAAGACCCTCACGGGGCTTCCCGCGCCGCCCTCTCCTCACGGATGAGCTTGGCGGCCGGACGCCCCAGCTTCACGGGCCTTCTCGCCTCGATCCGGTCGAAGACCTCACGTGCGGGCGGCCGCGCAACCTCGCGTTCGAGCACGTCTTGGAGGTAGTCCGTCAACGTCTGTCCACGAGCCTTCGCGCGTCTCGCGAGCTCACGGTGAAGCCGCTCGGGAACGTTCCGGACTTGAATCATCTTGGACATGTGACGAGCATGTCACATGTGATGCACATGGTCAATTGAGTGGAGCCCGGCCGAAGGCCGGGCTCCACGAGCGTGCGTCGGTAAAGCGCCTATTTGGTGAACTTCACGAACGCGAATCGTTGCGTGCCGTCCGGCAAGGTCACGATGAACCGCCGGCACGGCGTCGCGCCGCCGGCCCACGACTTCTGCGATTGCGCGTTGAACACGAAGAACTTGTTGTTCGTGTCGTAGCGGAACGACGGGTTGCTCGTCGCCGACAGCAGGTTCCCCTGGGTCTGCCACGTGTTGCAATCCGCGAGCTGCCAGTTGAACTTGAACCCGGCGGTTCTCGTGCGCTCGACGCCGTTCGCATCGTAGTCGCGGAACTTGAACGGGATCGTGTTGCCGGCGCTGACGGTGTTGAACTCCGGCGGGTTCATCACCGGGGAGTAGAACCCGTCGAAGGTGTCGCCCGGCACGTTGTACGTCACGCTCTTCGTCGCCGTGTTGCCGGCGTTGTCGGTCGCGGTGACGGTGAAGGTATGCGAGCCGACGGTCGTGTCGATAGCCGATCCGGAAGGCACGG
>JBIOWR010000043.1:0-2159 GCA_044868775.1 Actinomycetota bacterium | reverse complement strand
GAGCAGCGCGCCGTGCTCTCTCCGCTCGTGCGCCGGCTCGCGGACCAGATGAACGTCGACCTCGGGCGGGTGCGCGGAAGCGGCGCGGGCGGGCGCATCACCAAGCAAGACGTGATGGAGGCTGCCGCGAGCGGCGGCGGCGCGGCGGCGCGTGACGAACGAGCGCAACCGCAACGACGACAACCACAACCGTCCGCGCCGCGCACGGCCGCGCCGACGACTCCCGGCGGCGAGCAGGTGGAGTTCACGCGCATACGCCGCTCGATCGCCGAGCACATGGTGCGCAGCCGGCACACCGCCGCGCACGTCACCGACGTCGTCGAGGTCGACATGACGCCGATCGCGGCGCTGCGCGACAAGGCGAAGGCGAGCTTCGAGAAATCGGAGGGCTTCAAGCTCACCTTCCTACCCTTCATCGCGCAGGCGGTGATCGGCGCGATTCACGAATATCCCGAGCTGAACGCGCACATCGACCCCGAGTCACACCACGCGACGCTGTTCCGCGAAGTCAACCTCGGCATCGCAGTTGCGCGCGACGAAGGCCTCATCGTGCCGGTCGTGCATCACGCCGACTCGCTCAACCTCGTGGGGCTCGCGCGCGCGATCAGCGACGTTGCGAACCGTGCGCGCACGAAGGGCGGCCTCAAGCCCGACGATGTCTCCGGCGGCACGTTCACGATCTCCAACGGAGGCTCGTACGGATCGGTGATCTTCACGCCGATCATCAACCAGCCGCAGGCGGCCGTGCTCGGCCTCGGCGCGATCCGCAAGGTTCCGGCCGTCGTGTCCGTCGACGGCGCCGACGCGATCGCGATCCGTCACCGCATGTTCCTGTGCCTGTCGTACGACCACCGCTGGATCGACGGGCACAAGGCCGTGCAGTTCAACTCCTCGGTGAAACGAATCCTGGAGGAAGCGGACTTCGCGCACGAGCTGGGTTTGCCATCGACCGGTCGAACGCCCCCGCCGGGCCGCTGACGCGGCGGTAGGCTGAAGAGCGTGAAGCCACTCCTCGCAAGCTGGATCGGCAGGATCGGGTACCCGGAAGCGTTCGCGTTGCAACGCGCGATCGCCGAGCGCGTCGCACGCGGCGAGTCGCCAGAGACGCTGCTGCTCTTGGAGCACGACGCGGTGTACACGCTCGGCCGCCGCGCGACCGAATCCGAGATCTTGCTCGACGAGACGGCGCTGCGTGCGCGCGGCATCGCCGTGGAGCATTCCGACCGCGGCGGCAAGGTGACCTATCACGGGCCCGGCCAGCTCGTCGGCTACCCCATCGTCGACCTCGGCCTGACGGGCGACATGGTGGCGTACGTGCGCGCGCTCGAACGCGCGCTCGTGCGGCTCGCACGGACGTACGGCGTCGAGGCGACGACGATCCCGGGGCTCACCGGCGTGTGGACCGGCGACGCGAAGATCGGCGCCATCGGCGTGCACGTGTCGCGCGGCATCACGACGCACGGATTCGCGTTCAACGTCTCGCCCGACCTCGACGCGTTCAACGGCATCATCCCGTGCGGCATCGTGGATCGGGGCGTCACGTCGCTGTCGACGCTCGGCGCCTCCGCGCCGCCCGTGCGCGACGTTGCGATGCGCGTCGCGCCGCTGCTTGCTCGGGAGCTCGGTCGCTCGCTCGCGTTCGTGGAGCCGTCTGTTGGGATGGAGGCGTTGCGTGTCGAAGCCTGAGCGCACGCACCTGCCGTTGCTGCCGACCGTGCAAGGCCCGGCGCGCAACCTGGCGATGGACTCGGTCGTGAGCGGGCGCAAGCCGCCGTGGCTCAAGGTTCGCATCACAACCGGAGAGAACTTCACCGACCTCAAAGGCATCGTCACCGGCGAGCGCTTGCACACCGTGTGCGAAGAGGCGCGCTGCCCGAACATCTACGAGTGCTGGGAGGAGCGCGAAGCGACCTTCCTCATCGGCGGCGACCACTGCACGCGCCGCTGCGCGTTCTGCGACGTGACGACCGCGCCGCCGGAGTCCTACGACACCGACGAGCCGCGTCGCGTCGCCGAGGCGGTCGCGAAGATGGGGCTCAACTACGCGGTGATCACCGGGGTGGCGCGCGACGACCTCGACGACGGCGGGGCCTGGCTCTACGCGGAGGTAACGCGCACGATCCGCGCGCTCCTTCCCGAATGCGGCGTCGAGCTCCTCA
>JBIOWR010000042.1:0-10248 GCA_044868775.1 Actinomycetota bacterium | reverse complement strand
AGCGTGAGCAACCGCGCCTGCTCGATGCCGAGGCGCGCCTCGGCGATCCAATCCTGGATGATGCCCTGGCGCGCAAGCTCCTTGCCGAACGCCTGCCGCGAGAGCGCGCGCTTGCACATGAGGTCGAGCGCGCGTTCCGCCATGCCGATCGCACGCATGCAGTGGTGGATGCGGCCGGGCCCGAGGCGTGCCTGCGCGATCTCGAAGCCGCTCCCCTCTTCGCCGAGGAGGTTCTCGGCGGGCACGCGCACGTCCTCGAAGTAGATCTCGGCGTGCCCTTCGGGGTCGTCGTACCCGAACACCGGAAGGTTGCGCACCACGCGCACGCCGGGCGTGTCGATCGGCACGAGCACCATCGACTGGCGGTGGTACGCGTCGGCGTCGGGATTGGTGACACCCATGACGATGAGGATCTTGCAGCGATCGCGCATCGCACCGGACGTCCACCACTTGTGCCCGTTGATGATGTAGTGATCGCCGTCGCGTTCGATGCGCGTTTGGATGTTGCGCGCGTCGGAGCTGGCGACCTCGGGCTCGGTCATGGAGAACGCCGAGCGAATCTCACCGTCGAGCAACGGCTTCAGCCATTGCGCTTTCTGCTCGGGCGTGCCGAACTCGGCGAGGATCTCCATGTTGCCGGTGTCGGGCGCCGCGCAGTTCATCGCTTCGGGCGCAATGCCCGGGCTCCATCCGCTGATCTCCGCGAGCGGCGCGTACTCGCTGACGGTGAGTCCGGGACCGAGCTCCTTGTCGGTGATGAAGAGGTTCCACAGGCCGCGCTTGCGCGCTTCGGTCTTGAGCTCCTCCATGATCGGCGCGTGCGCGTGCCGGTTCTCGGGCGACTGCACGTGCTCGTAATAGATGGGCTCGGCCGGGAATACCGAACCGTCCATGAAGTCGTTGAGCTCCTTGCGCAACTCCTCGACCTTCGGCGTGTACGCGAAATCCATGAGTGGCCTCCTCGGTGCGGCCCTGCCGCCCTTTGCGAGACGGAACCCTATCGCGCCGGGCGCGCGCGAATCCACGCGCGGCCGTCGCGCCCCCGCCTCTAGGATGCGCGTCGATGAAGACGCGCGCGATCTCGCGAGGGCTTCTCACCGACGCGTCCGGCGCTGTGGCGGACCTCGGCGTGATGATTCCGTTGCTCGCCGCGCTCGTGGTGAAGAACGGCCTCGACGCGGCCACCGCGCTCACGTGCGTGGGCGCGTTGTACGTCGCGGCCGGCGCGTATTTCAAGGTGCCGGTGCCGGTGCAGCCGATCAAAGCCGCGGCCGCGATCGCGATCGCGAAAGGGCTAGCGCCGTCGACGCTGTCGTCGGCCGGGATCGTGCTCGGAGGCATCCTCGTGCTGCTCGGCGTGACCGGGCTCGCGACGCAACTGATGCGCGTGTTCGCGCAGCCGGTGGTGCGCGGCGTGCAGCTGGGCGTGGGGTTGATCCTCGTGCGTGCGGGGCTTCAGCTTGCGGGTCCGGGCGACCACACGACGTCTTACGTCGTCGCAGCGATCATCGCCGCCGCGCTGCTCGTGTCGTCGCGCGCGGCGGAGCGACGGCCGATTCCGCTGTTGATCGTGGTCGGGGGAATGGCGTACACGCTCGTCGCGACCGACGCGACGCTCGCGCTGCGCGTCTCGATATGGGAGCCGCACATCGCGTCGCGCGCGTTCGATCCGAGCGTTCTGTGGACGGCCTTCGTGGTGCTCGTCATCCCGCAGGTTCCGCTGACGTTCGGCAACGCGGTGGTGGCGCTCGCCGATCTCGAGCACAAGTATTTCGGCGCGCGCGGCGCGCGCGTCTCACCGTCGTCGGTGAGCATCTCGTCGGGTGCGGCGAACGTCGTGGCCGGTGCGCTCGGCGGGATGCCGATGTGTCACGGCAGCGGCGGTCTCACCGCGCACTACCAAGCGGGCGCGCGCACGAACCGCATGAACTTCCTCATCGGCGTCGCGTTCCTCGCGCTGGGATTGCTGTTCGGGCCGACGGCGCTGCGGCTGCTCGCGCTCATCCCGGTCGCGGTGCTGATGGGATTCTTGATCTTCACCGGCGTGTTGCACGGAGCGCTCGTGCTCGACCGTCGCGGCTACGACCTGCTGGTGTCGGTGACGATGGGCGTCGTGGGGTTCCTCACCGCGAACCTGGCGATCGCGCTCGGCGTGGGCTTGGTGTTGTACTGGCCGGTCGCGCTCGTGCGCCGTCGCTAGGCGAGCTCCCGTCCGCTCGCGATCAGCATCTCTTCCCACGGATCGCCGTCGCCGATCGGTTCGGGCCGCCGTGCGCGCCACACCTCGGTGAGCCGCGGCAGCGACGCCGGCGGCGGCCAGTGCACGCCGAGCGCGGCCGCCACATCCCATCCGTGTATCGCGCACTCGACGGTCGCCCACACGACTTGCTCCCCGACGGTCATCGTGCCGAGCGGGTTTCCTTGCGGCAGCTCGGCGTCGACGGTGTCGAGCTCGGCGAGGTAATCGTTCGCGGTCTCTTCGAACGCCTCCACGCGTTGCTTGCCGTCCATCCCGGCGAAGCGTTCGAGCAACATCTCGTTGTCGGCCGCAAGCTCCGCGCGCTCGAACGGCGGATCGACGTCGCCGGCGATCGCCGCTAGGAGCCAGTCGCGATAGCGCTCGAAGTCTCCGGCGAGATGCGCGAACACGTCCGACACCGTCCAGCCCTGGCACTTGCTGGCGCGGTCGAAGTCGGCGGGATGCAGCTTCTGGCCGAGCACCATCACGCGCCAGATCTCCGCGCGCAAATCGTCGAATCGATCGTCGGTCACGCTAGAGGTACAGCCCGGTGCCGCCGTCGGAGCGCTCGCTCGCAACGGCATGCACGTCGCGCTCGCGCAACAGCAAGTACTCCTCGCCGCGAATCTCGACCTCGAGACCTCCCTCGGGGACGTGCAACACGTGATCGCCCGGCTCGATGTTGCGCACGTTCGGGCCGACGGCGACCACCTCTCCCCACACGCAGCGCTTGTTGACGCTCGCGGCCGTCGCGGGGATGAGCAACCCTCCCTTGGAGGTGCGCTCGCCTTCGTCCGGGCGCCGCACCAAGATGCGGTCCGCGGTCATGCGGATCGATTGTGGGTTCTCCGGCTGCGAGGGTTGGACCTTTGCGCCGCTGATCGGCCGGACGTTCGGTTCCATGCCGCGTAGTCTACGGCCGCTCGTGGAGCGCTGCCGCGAGCGATCCCCCCGCGACGCGCTGATACCCTTCCGCGCATGCCCTTCCTGGACGTGCCCGGTGCGCGCGTGTGGTACGAGGCGATCGGCTCAGGCGGCCCGGTGACCGTCGTAGCGCACGGCCTCAGCTCGTCGTCGGCCGACCTCGTCGGTCTCGCGCAAGGGCTCACCGGCACGCGGGTGATCTTCGACTTCCGCGGTCACGGCCGCAGCGTCGCCGAGCCCGGTGCGTCGTTCGATCAAACCGCGATGGCGTACGACCTTCGCCGGATCGCGAACCACGTCGCAGCGACACACGCGGTGGGCGTGTCGATGGGAGCGGCGAGCATCCTTCGCATCCTCACCCGCGAGCCCGCGCGTTTCGAAGCGATCGCGTTGCTGCTGCCGGCGTGGCTCGACGGCGACGCGCCCGATCGCGAAGCAAACGCTCGCTTGGCGGACACGCTCGAAACCCCCGCCGGCGCGCAAGCCGTCGAGCGCGAGGTGCTCGCATCGGATGCGATGCGCGCGCTGGTCGGGCGCGAGCCCCGCTGGGAGCACGTCATCCGCGAGCAGATCCGGCGCATGAACGCTCCCGGGCTTACGCACGCGTTGCGCGCGTACCCGAGCGGCGACGCTCCGGTTGCGAACCCGGCGTTGCTGAAACGCGTCGTCGCGCCTGCGTTGATCCTGGCGCACGACGGTGACCCCGGTCACCCCGCGGAGGTGGCGCGCCGCCTGCACGAGTTGCTGCCGCACGCACGCCTGCACGTCGCGCCCGAACCGTTGGAGATGCTCGACGACATGCACGCGTGCGGGCTCACCATCTCGGGCTTCTTCGACGAGGAGAAGCACAGCCTGGTGAGCGCGCAGCCGTGAGACGCATCGTGGTGACCTCGTGCGCGCTCGCGTTGCTGCTGACGGCGTGCCCGCGCTCGCGCGGTGGCGCAACGCCGGCGGCGACGTCCACACGCACGCCTCGCCCGCCGACGGTGTCGATCGTCGCGCAGAACGTCCGGGTGCTGGCGAGCACCGCGCGCGCGGTGCGATTCGGCTTCGTCGCAGCCGAGCCGACGGCGCGCGTCATCGTCACGTTCCCCGACACCGGTGCGATCGTCGCCGCGTGCGCGCTGCCGAGCTTCGAGGCACCGGTGGGCGAGCTGCGCACGCCGCAATGCCGGCGCGAGATCCCGAGCGGCGTTCGCGAAGAGCTGTCCTCATCCTCCTCGCCCATCGGTGCGGTTGCGATATGGGTTCGCAGCGGCAATCCCATCACCGCGAACATACGCGTGGAGTATGCGGAAGGCTCGCGGCCGCGCCCGGTGCGCATCGGATTGCCGCTGGTGCCGGCGCCGGAGAACCCGTCGGCGTGCAAGGACAACGCGTGCAACCCGCTCATCGAGATCATGCCGGTGCGGCGCGGCACCTTCACCGCCGACGCCACCTGGAGCGGCGGCGTGGCACGCTTGGCGCTGCTGCAAGGGCGGTTGCTGGCGAAGTCGTTCACCGCCACCGGCGTGCCGTATGCGGTGCCGGCCGAAGATCGCGACGCCGCGCGCACCAGCCTGCACGCGCGGCTCTCGGCGCCCGCGGAGTACGGTCTCGTCATCGACGGAAACCGCGCCGACATCATCGACATCGTCGTATCGACACGCTGGCCATGATGCGAGCGAGAACGACGCGCTCCGTCGACGTCGACATCGACGTCGACGCGGCGCTGTCGCGGCGGCTCGACCGCCTGCCGCCGGTCGAGCGCGACCACGAGCCGGCCGCGGGCCCCGCGCGCACGCACGGCGTGTGGAACGCGCTCGCCACCACGAACGGAAAGACAAAGCGCAAACGCAAACCGGCGCCATCGCAGGACACGTTCTGGGACACGCTCACCGAACGCGTCGACCCCACGAAGATGCGGCCGACGCTCGCAGGCGACGTCGAACGGCAGTACTTCCCGCTGCGCTGGGGCAACGACTACGCGATGATCGCGAACCCGCGGGACGTCATCCACTTCCGGCTCGAGCCCGGCGAGTTCGAGCTCCTCGATTTCATGGACGGCACGCGAACGGTGGAGCAGATCGTGCTCGATCGTCTCCACGAATCGGGTGACATGGAGCTGTCGGGCGTCGTGGACCTCGTCACCCAGCTCCAGCTCGGCAACTTCCTCGACCCGCCGTACAACGACATCGAAGAAGCGCTCGCGATGAAGGTGCTGCCGCCGCCGTCGCTGGGCGACCGCTTCCTGAACTTCGTGCGCACCTTGCGCGTGGACTGGACCGGCGCGGAGGGGTTCGTCACCCGGCTCTACGACCACGGGCTGAAGTGGTTCTACACCTCGGCCGGCGTCGCGCTCACCGCGGCGATCGTCGTCGCCGGCGTCGCGGCGTTCGTGTACCTGCTCGCCGGCGGCAAGCAAGCGTTCTCGGGAGAATCCGCCGCCGCGGAGAGCCTCGTGATCCTCGCGTTGAACGTCTTCCTGATCTTCATTCACGAGCTGGGCCACGCGACGTCGTTGCTCTACTACGAACGCCGCATCAAGAGCGCAGGGTTCCTCATCTACTTCGGATCGCCCGCGTTCTTCATCGAATCGAGCGAGAGCCTCATGCTCGGTCGCAACAAGCGCATCATGCAATCGGCGGTGGGCCCGTACGCGCAAGCGGTGTTCGCCGGCATCGGAGCGCTGATCGCGCTCGCGGTGCCGGACACGCTCGCCGGGCGGTTGATGTTCCGCATGGCCGCGCTGAACTACTTCATCGTGTTCATGAACCTCATCCCGCTGCTCGAGCTCGACGGCTACTGGATCCTGAGCGACCTCATCCAGGTGCCGGACCTGCGCCCGCGATCGCTGTCGTTCATTCGGCACGACCTGTTCCACAAGATCCGTACGCGCGAGAGGTTCTCCAGGCAGGAGCTGGGGCTCGCGGCGTACGGCATCTTCGGCGTCGCGTTCACCGTGTTCTCGTTCTACACGGCGGCGCTCTTCTGGGAGCACGTGTTCGGCGGCCTCGTGCGTTCGCTGTGGAACGGCGGCACGGTCGGACGCGGCATCCTCGCCGTGCTCGGACTGTTCGTCGGCGGCCCGGTGATTCGCGGCGCGATCTCGTTGGTGCGCTGGGTGGCGCGGCGGTTCGCACAGGTCGCCGCGCGCATCCGCTTCCGCCTCGAATCGAAGTGGCGCGTCGAAGCGGGAGAGCTCATCGACGCGCTGCCGCTGTTCGACGACGTCCCCGTCGACGTGCTCAACGAGCTGGCCGGCAGCGTGCAGCTCAAGCACGTGTCGCGCGGGCAACCGGTCGTGCGTCAAGGCGAGCGCGCAACCGCGTTCTACGTCGTGCGTCGCGGCACGTTGCACGTCGTCGAGGAGGACCGCGAGAACAACAACGAGCGCGTGATCCGTACGCTCGGGCGCGGCGAGTCGTTCGGGGAGCTCGCCGTGCTGACATCGGCCACGCGGCGCGCAACCGTGCGCGCGGCCGAAGACGCGGAGGTGTTCGAGATCGACAAGAGCAGCTTCGACCGGCTGCTCGCGAGCATGATCCACGTGCCGCAGTTCGCGCCGACGTTCCAGGACATGGCCGAGCTCCGCGAGCTCCCGTGCTTCCAGCACCTCGAGCAAGATGAGCTGTCCGAGCTGCTGGAGCATGGCGAGTGGACGACCGTGGACGCGGGCGCGACCATCGTGAAGAAAGGCGCCGTCGCCGACACCTTCTATGCGATCGGCTCCGGTCAGGTGGACGTGCTCGAAGGCCGGACCGTCATGGCCACGCTCGGTCCCGGCTCGTACTTCGGCGAGGTGGGATTGCTGCGGCACGTGCGGCGCACGGCGACCGTTCGTGCACGAACGCCGGTGCGCATGTACCGTCTGGATCGCACCGGTTTCGACCGCCTCGTTCGCAAAGCCTTCAAACGGGGGACGCTGGATCCGCACATCAAAGCGCGGCGCGCGTCGACGCACTGAGGAGTATCGATGGATTGCTGGCACTGCAGGCGGACCGCCGTCGGAACGTGCCGCTTCTGCGGACGCGGCGTATGCGAAGACCACGCGCAAACGCACCCGTTCATCCTCGACTCGTTCATGGGCAAGGACGACGTGCGCAAAGTGCTCGTTGTGGAGGACGCGCTGTTCTGCGGCGCGTGCTCGCCCCGGCCCGAGCCGGTGGAGCTCCCGGAGCTGCAATAGCCCGCGATGTGATCGCGGTCACGTTTCGGTGCTGAGTAACGTCACCTCCCTTGCTGTGACCGTCTGCACAGACAGAGCGACCACCGCGCGAGAGAATCATCCCAGACAACAGGAGACCGAACCGGGAGGTGGGTGGCAATGGCAACGCAGAAGAAGATCACACCGAAGGCAGGCGCGGCGAGCAAGTCGAAGTCGACTGCGAAGAAGCCGGCGACGCGGGTGAGCAAGGTCAACCTCGAGAAGATGACGAAGCTCGGCAAGATGAGCAAGCTCGGCAAGATGAGCAAGCTTTCGAAGTTCGGGAAGAGCCTCTAAGCCACATCGCAGCGAGGCGCTGGACGGGCTCTACGGAGCCCGTCCTTGCTTTTGGTACTTGGGCACACATGGGGTGCGCGGGTAATCTCTTGGAGGTCATGGGGGAGATGGCACGTCCGGGGGATGATCTGGAGGTCGCGATGGCCGCGACCCCGATCCTCGCGTCGACCGACCTCCCGTCCATCCACACGCTCGCCGGCCAGGGCACCATCCGCTTGTACCGCCGCGGCACGTACCTGTTCCACCAGGGAGACGACGCGGGCGACGTGTTCTTCCTCCACGCAGGGCGTATCGAGATCAGCTCGTTCTCCACCGCGGGCACGCGCGTGTTGCACACCACGCTGGAGCCGCCGCAGTTCTTCGGCGAGCTGGGAGTGCTCGGAGAGATGCTCCGCTCGACCACCGCAGAGGCGTTGGAGGACTCACACGTCTGGGCCGTGCGCGGCGAGCTGTTCCTCTCGTTCCTCGACCGCCAGCCCCAAGCCGCGCGCGGGTTGTTGCGCGCGCTGTCGCGCCAGATGGCGGCGCACGAATCGCTCGTCGACGACTTGCTCTTCCTCGACCTGCGCGGCCGCGTCGCGAAGCGGTTGCTCGGGCTCGTGAGCGCGCTGGACGACCCGCCCGACGACGGGACGATGGTGCCGTCGGTCATCACGCATGCCGACCTCGCGAGCCTCGCCGGCGGCAGCCGCGAGAGCGTGACGCGCGTGCTCTCGGAGTTCCAGCGTCGCGGGATCATCGGCCGCAGCGGCCGGCGGTACGTGCTCGAGGACGTCAACACGTTGCGCAAGCTCGCCCACCTCTAACGCCACGCGCGTTGGTCCCCGCGAGCAGAGCGGGGTTAGGCGGGCTCGTACCACTCCCGGCCGTCGCGTTCGATCAGATCGCTCGCGCCTTCGGGTCCCCACGATCCGGCGGGGTACGCGCCGAGGTCGGCGTAGGCGTCGAGCATCGGCTCCACGATCTGCCACTGACGCATCACTTCGTCCGAGCGCGTGAACAGCGTGGCATCCCCGAGCATGGCGTCGATCAGCAAGCGCTGATACGCGTCCGGCGACACACGCATGAACGAGTGGTCGTAATCGAACCGCATCGGCACCGAGCGAATGCGCATCTCCCCCGGCTGCGGCTCCTTCGCGTTGATGAACAGCGTGATGCCTTCGTCGGGCTGGATGTCGAACACGAACCGGTTGGGCGCGAGCATATGGACGGCCGTGCTCGCGAACGGCAGGAACGGCGCCTGTTTGAATTGCACGACGATCTCGGTCGCGCGCCGCGGCAGCCGCTTGCCGTGACGCAGGTAGAACGGCACGCCCGCCCATCTCCAGTTGTCGACGCGGAACTCTGCGGCGACGAAGGTCTCCGCGCGTGACTCCGGAGATACGCCGTCCTCGGACGTGTATCCCGGCACCCGCGTGCCGTCGATCGTCCCCGACGCGTACTGCCCGCGCACGAAGCCGATCAGCTCCAGCGCGTGCAGGACCTTGACCTTCTCGTTGCGAATCGCGTCCGCTTCGAAGTCCACCGGCGGCTCCATCGCCGTCAGCGTCAGCACTTGCAGCAAGTGGTTCGTGAGCATGTCGCGGATCGCACCGGCTTCCTCGTAATACTTGGCGCGATGCTCGACGCCGAGCGACTCGGCGACGGTGATCTGCACGTGATCGACGTACTGCCGGTTCCACAGCGGCTCCGCGACGCCGTTCGCGAACCGCAGCACGAACAGGTTCTGCACCGTCTCCTTGCCGAGGTAATGGTCGATGCGGAACACCTGCGACTCGTCGTAACAGGCATGCAGCACTTCGTCGAGGTGGCGCGCAGACTCCACGTCACGGCCGAACGGCTTCTCGACGACGATGCGCGTCCATCCGTCCGGCGATCGCGAGATACCGGAGGCGCGCATCAGCTTCAAGATCTCTTCGTACGCCGAGGGCGGCGTCGCGAGGTAGTACAGACGGTTTCCGCGCGTGCCGTGATGCTCGTCGACGTTCTCGAGCCGGGACGCGAGCATGCGATACGCCGCCTCGTCGTGCTCCCCCGAGCAGATGTAATGGAGCGCGGGAGCGAATCGCGCCCACACCTCTTCGTCGAACGTCGCGTGCGACGCCAGCGCCTCGCGCATCCTCTCGCGGAACTCCGGGTCGCTCATCGAGGTTCGCGCGAAGCCGACGACCGCGAACGACTCGGGGAGCAGCTTCTGCGCGGCGAGGTCGTACAGCGCCGGCACGAGCTTGCGCGCGGTGAGGTCTCCGGATGCGCCGAAGATGACGAGCACGCTCGGATCGGGGACCCGTTCGGCTGCGCGAGCCATGGGTCTATTGTTGCACTACGTCGTCTTGACGATGAGCGCGTCGCACGGCGAGTGGTGCGAGACGTGGTTGGGCACGCTCCCGAGCAGGAAACGCTTGCTGCCGGTCATGCCCTTGTTGCCGACGACCACGAGATCGCAACCCTCGGACTCGGCCACGCCGACGATCATGTCGGCCGGATCGCCGGACACCGACTTCGTGGCGATGCTCGCGCCGGTCTCGGCGAGGTGCTTAGCGGCCTGGTCGAGCACCTCTCGCGCTTGTGGCTCCGCGCCGACGCTCAGCAACAGCACCTC
>JBIOWR010000041.1:0-3111 GCA_044868775.1 Actinomycetota bacterium | reverse complement strand
GGCGGGCCACCTCCACGCGATCGCGCACGGCCGCGATCACCGGCCGGTGGTCGTGCACGAGCCGGCGAAACAGGTGAGCGCCGAGGAGACCTTCGAGCGCGACCTCGAGACGCCCGCACAGATCCGGCGCGAGCTGCTGCGGCTCGCCGATCGCGTGGGCCGGCGGTTGCGCCGCGGCGACCTGAGCGCGCGCACCGTCACGATCAAGGTGCGCTTCGCGAGCTTCAAGACCATCACCCGCTCGCGCACGCTCGCCGAGCCGGTCGACACCGGCGCCAAGCTCTACGCCGCCGCGCGCGACCTGTTCGACGCGCTCGCGCTCGAGCGTCCACGCATCCGGCTGCTCGGGGTCGCGGCCACCGGGCTCGGTGCGACCGTGACCGAGCAGCTCCGCCTCGGCGCGCGCCCCGACCGCTGGCGCAACGCGAGCGCTGCTATGGATAAGGTGCGGGATCGGTTCGGCGCGGGTGCGGTGGACCTGGCGGCGATCGCCGATCGCGAGCACACGACGAGGAGGCCTCCGACATGAGCGTGCGTTACGAAGTGAAGGATCGCGTAGCGATCGTCACCATCGACCGGCCCGACAAGCTCAACGCGATGAACCAGGAGGTCTTCGACGGGCTGCTCGAAGCCGGCGAGCGCGCGGCGGCGCGCGAGGGAGACGAGCGCGCGGTCGTGGTCACCGGCGAGGGGCGCGCGTTCTCGAGCGGGCTCGACACCTCGTTGTTCGGATCGCAGACCGGGGCGAGCGTGGACATCCCGGCGCTGCAGCGCGCGTTCTCCATCTTCGAGGAGATACCGCTGCCGACGATCGCCGCGGTACGCGGCGTGTGCTTCGGAGCGGGGTTGCAGCTCGCGATCGCGTGCGACCTTCGGGTCGTGGCCGACGACGCTCAGATTTCGGCCTTCGAGATCAAATGGGGCATCATCCCGGACCTCGGCGCCACGCAGCGCCTGCCGCGCCTGATCGGGATGGGCCGCGCCAAGGAGATGGTGCTGACCGCGCGGCCGGTGCCCGGACCCGAGGCGCTCGCGTGGGGGCTCGCGAACCGGTGCGTGGCCCCGGACGCGGTCGTGGAGGAGGCGCTGGCCTGGGCCATGGAGATGGCCGCGGGGCCGCCGCTCGCGCTAGCGGCCGGCAAGCGCCTCACCGGCTCGGCGTTCGACACGCCGGTCCCGTCCGGCCTGCGCCGGGAGGCGGCGGCGCAGCGGCGCATGCTTGCCTCCCACGACTTCATCGAGGCGATCACCGCTCGCATGCAGAAGCGCGAACCCTCGTTCGAGGGTCGCTGAGGTCGATCAGCGGCGGCGATCAAGCACCGGCGACGAAACGTCGAAAACAAAGACGACGTTTTGTCCTGCCCATGAGTCCGACCGCAAGCCTTGTGACCGTGAGAAACGCGCCCGTATAATTCTTCCATCAAGTCCAATCGACGAAAGCAATCGCACATGCCGCTTTCCGAGTACGAGCAGAGGATTCTCAACGAGATCGAGAAGCGACTGGCTTCCGAGGATCCTCGGTTTGCGCGCGACGCGGCGGCCCACACGCCGGAAGGCCAAAGCGTCAAGAAGCTGAAGCACGCGACCTTGCTGTTCGTGGGAGGGTTTGCACTGCTGATCGCGGGCGTCGTCCTCGGCCTCATCGGCCGCGGCGCGTGGCTGTGGGTGTTCGGCCTCGCTTCGTTCGGCGTGATGCTCTTCGCAGCCGTGCGCATCGCCGCGCTCGTGAAGCATCTCGGACGCGAGCACGTGCGCTCGTCGCAAACGACGGAATCTCCGGGCTGGTTCGACCGCCTCGAAGAGCGCTGGCGCCGTCGCTTCGACAACGACGACGAATAACCTTTCGGTTCGCCTCGCGAAACACCAGCAACATTTCCCACACCGAACCGCTCAGATTTTTTTGCAAACTCTTGATTCTGTCTTGCTTCGAGCGAGGGTCGTGCCGTAGAAATGAGACCTCGCGCCTTCCCCAGGCTGGACGAGCATCGAAATCTCACTCGTTAGTACGTTTGTTTTCGATCGGAGTCTGCTCGCATGGAAGGCTTTACCGCGCTACAAGCCTCACGTCTCACCGGGTGTACCGGGAACCAGCTCCGCTACTGGGACAAGATCGCTCTCGTGAAGCCGAGCGTGCAAAGCACCGGAGGCCGCCCCGGCGTTCGCCGCAAGTATTCGTTCCGCGATCTGGTTGCGCTCAAGGTGGTCAAGTCGCTGCTCGATGGAGGCATGTCGCTCCAGCGCGTGCGTCGCGCCTACACGTATCTTCGTGAGCACGCCGGGCTCGACGAGCATCTGTCTTCGGTCAAGCTCATCACGGACGGCTCCAGTATCTTCAAGGTCGCGAAGGACGAAGGAGAGATTCTCGACGCGTTGCGTCACGGCCAGATGACCTTCTATGTCGCCATCGATCAGATCGCCCAAGAGGTGAACGGCGGCGTCAGCGAGTTCATCCGCGACCGTGACCAGTTCGTGCGCACGCTGCACTCGGTCGAGAACGAGCTGGCGGAAGAATCCGGGATGAAGAAGCCGCGCCGGCGCGTCGCGCGCTAACGGCGCGGTCGGTCGGGCTTCGTTTCGCTCCGCCACCAGCCCCAGCCGATGACGGGCAGCACGCGCCGCGACAGCGGAACGGCTTCGGACAATCCATTTCGTGCTGCGCGCACCGCGCGGTCGATCTCGCCGGCGCCGTCCCCCTCGGCCGCATACACGGCCGCGGTTGCGATCGCTGCCAGCTCCTTGAGCGGCTGCGGCGACGCGTGGGGGAGCGAGCCGAGGCGCCGCGCGTGCTCCACCGGCGTCTCGCCGGCGCCGCGACCGAGCGCCACGGCGCGGCACCATTCCAGGAACTCCAAGTAGCGCACCTCCACGAAGCGGCGGCTCGCGCCGGACTTGCGCGCCGCGCGCCGGCGGAGCAACCGGCGCACGAACGCGACCCCGGGCAGGGCGAGCAGGGCGACGGCCAGCAGCACCAGCCCCACGAGCGGCGCAAGCGCGGTCGATCGCCCTCCCGGCGTGGTCACCGGGGGAGCATTCTCACCCCGGTCGTTCGGCAGCCTCGACGTGCCGGTCGCGCTCGGCGTCGGCGTGGCCGGTGCCGCGGTCGGTGAGGCG
>JBIOWR010000040.1:0-5907 GCA_044868775.1 Actinomycetota bacterium | reverse complement strand
GAAGGACCGGGCTGAGAGGGCGCCTGCCGGCGCCGACCGGCTGAACCTGTCGGGGTAATGCCCGCGAAGGGAGGACACACATGAGCGGCTCGAACGGCCGGCGCGCATATGCCGGCAAGGTGTACGTGGGCGGATCGCGATCCGACATTCGTGTACCGATGCGACAAGTCGCGCTCGCTCCGACGACCGGGCGCTTCGGCGACGAAGAGAATCGACCAGTGCGGTTGTACGACACGAGCGGGCCGTACACCGATCCACACTTCACGCCGGACCTCGACGCGGGGCTGCCGAAGCTGCGCGCGCAGTGGATTACCGAGCGCGGCGACGTGACGAGCGACGGCGCGGCGCTGCGAGCGAAACCCGGAAGCATCGTCACCCAGATGCAGTACGCACGGCGCGGCCTGATCACTCCCGAGATGGAGTTCGTCGCGATCCGTGAGGGCTGCACGCCCGAAAAGGTCAGGGACGAGGTGGCGAGCGGACGCGCGATCATCCCGGCGAACGTCAACCATCCCGAGTCGGAGCCGATGATCATCGGCCGCAACTTCCTCGTGAAGATCAACGCCAACATCGGCAACTCCGCCGTGGCGTCGTCGATCGACGAAGAGGTGGAGAAGATGACGTGGGCGACGCGATGGGGCGCCGACACCGTGATGGATCTCTCCACGGGGAACGACATCCATACGACGCGTGAGTGGATCATTCGAAACTCGCCGGTGCCGATCGGGACGGTGCCGATCTACCAAGCGCTCGAAAAGGTGGACGGCAAGGCGGAAGAGCTGACGTGGGAGATATTCAAGGAGACGATCGTCGAGCAGGCGCGGCAAGGCGTCGACTACTTCACGATCCATGCCGGTGTTCGGCTCGCGTACGTACCACTCACCGCACGCCGCGTGACCGGCATCGTCAGTCGCGGCGGCTCCATCCTCGCCGCGTGGTGTCTCGCGCACCACAAGGAGAACTTCCTCTACACGAACTTCGAAGAGCTGTGCGAGATCATGTCGGCGTACGACGTGGCGTTCTCGCTCGGCGACGGATTGCGGCCGGGGTCGATCGCCGACGCGAACGACGACGCGCAATTCGCGGAGCTGGAGACGCTCGGTGAGCTGACGAAGATCGCCTGGAGCCACGACGTGCAAGTGATGATCGAAGGCCCCGGCCACGTTCCGATGAACAAGATCAAGGAGAACATGGACCGGCAGCTCGAGGTGTGTCACGAGGCGCCGTTCTACACGCTCGGGCCACTCACCACCGACGTCGCTCCGGGATACGACCACATCACCAGCGCGATCGGCGCCGCGATGATCGGATGGTACGGAACCGCGATGCTGTGTTACGTGACGCCGAAGGAGCACCTCGGCCTGCCCGACAAGGACGACGTCAAGGAAGGCGTGATCACGTACAAGATCGCCGCGCATGCGGCCGACGTCGCGAAGGGTCACCCGGGCGCGCAAGCGTGGGACGATGCGCTGTCGAAAGCGCGGTTCGAGTTTCGCTGGGAAGATCAGTTCGACCTGTCGCTCGACCCCGAAACGGCGCGCGCGTTCCACGATGAAACCCTCCCGGCGGAGCCGGCCAAGAAGGCACACTTCTGCTCGATGTGCGGCCCGCACTTCTGCTCCATGAAAATCACGCAAGACGTTCGGGAGTACGCGCAGCAACACGGCCTCGACGAGGACCGCGTGCTCGCGGTGGGGCTCGAGGAGAAGGCCGAGGAGTTCCGCAAGGCCGGCGGACGCATCTACGTGGAAAGCTAGGAGCGAACAATGACCTCCACCATCAGCACGATCACGTTCGACGCAGCGAGCCCGTCGCGGCTCCAGGACTTCTGGGCGGCCGCGCTCGGGTACATGAAGGACGAGTGCGTGGATGACTGGGCGCTCATCAAGCCGCCCGGCGAGAGCGCCGGCGTCGCGTTGTTCTTCCAGAAGGTGCCCGAGGGGAAGGCCGTCAAGAACCGGGTGCACATCGATCTCGAGCACGAGGACCCCAAGGCGGAGGCCGAGCGGCTCATCGAGCTCGGCGCGACCATTCACACGCCCCACGACACCTGGTTCGTGATGCAGGACCCCGAGGGCAACGAGTTCTGCGTCACGCGCAGGGCCTGAGGTTCGCTTCTCCCCTTTCGTCCAGGTTCGGAATCGGGCCGAATCGAACACCTCGCAGGACAAGCTGCCTGCCGAAACGAACGTTTTTCGGCGTACGGGGCAGCCCTCATAGGGCTTGGGCAGAGGGAGATCCAGGGATGAAGCGAGTTCTTTCCATTGCGATGTTGCTTGCCGGCGTCCTTTCCGGCGCCGCCGCGTTCGCGCACTCCGAGCCGGAGAACGAGCCGCAGCGTCCGTGCGCTGCGTTCCGTCCGCACGGCGCCGTGCCGGCGGGGCACCCGATCGAGGCGCGCAAGGACGCTGAGAACCACGATTACGTCGGCGTGTGCACCGGCCTCGGCGTGGTGCGCGTGGGCACCGACGAGAACGGCATGTGGCTGGCGGCCGACGGCAGCCGCGGCGCGGACCTCTATCCCGACAGCGAGCCAGCCGAGGCGCACTGGGCCGACGGCTACGTGGTCGTCAACAACGACGAAGAGGGCAACACGCACGGGTATTGCGCGGGCGGCGGCCAGTATGAGAACGGCGACCAGCCCGACGACGAGTTCATGACCGGCGATTGTGGCGTCGCAGGTCCCGACGTGGAGCCGCCAACGGTCCCCGACCTGTCGATGTCGCCTTCGCCTGAGCCGACGCCGGAAGAGTCGCCGAGCGACTCGCCGAGCCCGGAGCCCGCGCCGTAAGGCGTTGCAGACCCACACCGAAGGGGGCGGCTCCGGCCGTCCCCTTCGCCCTTTGGGCAGGAATCTCACTGGAAATCGCCAATTGAGACCGCAGGGGCAGCGCCGGCCAGGGGGTGGCTCGATGTTCGCACGTCGCACGACTCTTTCTCGCATCGCCGCGTTCGTCATCGTTGCGCTCGCTGCGGCTCCCGGGTACGCCGACCCGCCGTCGGCGCCCGCCAACGACAACTTCGCGAACGCCACGCTCGTGAGCACGCTGCCCCTCACCGAAATCGTGGACTTCACGCTCGCCACCCCCGAAACGAACGAGGACCTTTGCAGCGCCGCCGTGCGCACCGTCTGGTACAAGCTGACGCCGGCCACCGAGCTCGACGTGCGCGCGAGCGCGAGCGGCGGCGAGGTCTACAACCCGTACCTCACGCTGTTGCGCGAGACGCCGGACGGGCCGGCGCCGATCCGGACGTGCACGTCGGCGATCTCCGCCACGCTGGCGGCGGGAGAGACGTACTACCTGCAAGCGGCCGTGCAGGCGTTCGAGACGCCCACGGCGACGATCTCGATCGAGAACGCCACCGGCATCACCGGCCGCGTCACGAACATCGACGGCGAACCGATTCTCGACGTATGCGTCGAGGCGGAGAGCGACGACCCCGACCTGTTCTACCCGTACGGGTTCGCGCTCACGAACGCGAACGGTGAGTACAAGATGCTCGATCTGATCCCGAGCGACTACCGGGTCGTGTTCTTCCCGTGCGCCAACGAGGATTACGCCTGGGAGTGGTACGACGACGCGTACGACCGCAACGACGCAGACATCGTGACGGTGGTCGCCGGCGCGACCACGTCGGGCATCGACGCCGTGCTCGAGGCGCCCGCGATCGTCACCGGCACGATCACGTCCGGTGGCGAGCCGATCGAATCGTGCGTGCGCGCGGTCAACGCGAACGGCGGCGCGATCGGCTACGGGTACTCCGGCAGTGACGGTGCATACAACATGGCCGTGGGCGGGGGCGGCGACATCAAGGTCAGGTTCGGCTGCGAGTTCCAGACCTTGTACCGGCCGGAGTGGTACGACGACGTCGCCGACGAGGCCGATGCGACCGTGCTGAACGTGCAGCAAGGCGGAACGCTCTCGGGGATCGACGCCGACCTCGCACAGCGCGCGGTTCCGGCGAACGACATGTTCGCGAACGCGGAGGCGGTGGCGTCGCTCCCGTTCTCCGCGACCGTCGACACGAGCCGCGCGGGCGCCGAGACCGGCGAGCCGGCGCCGTGCGGCACGACGACGTCGCGCACGGTCTGGTACTCGTTCACGCCCGACCGCGACGGCATGGTTGTGATCAACACGCGCGGCAGCACGTCGGCGGCGGTCCTCGGCGTGTACACAGGCGACATCGACGACCCGCTCGGGTTGCACACCGTTGCGTGCAACCACCACTCCATGCGCGGCGGCGACCAGATCGGGTTCAACGCCGAGCAGGGAGTGAAGTACTTCGTGCAGCTCGGACCTCCGTTCACTGGGATCATGAGCATCAGCATCGACTGGGCTTTCGGCGTGACGCCGCTCACGTACAACGCGCCGACGCCGTGCGCGGCGTTGTGCCCGTACTGGGCGAACCCGCCGTCCGAATCGCAAGCGGAGCGCGAAGCGACATGCGCCGAGAACCCGTCGACGATCGCGGGCTCGTGGTCTGACGTGACCGTCACCGTGCCGGATTCGGTCGAGATCGCAGGAACGTCGGACAGCGGCGTGCCCACCGAGCTGGTGTTCACGCTGTCGCCTGCGATCGACCACGACTCGTGGATCTGCCGGGCCACGCCCGACGACGAAGGCAACCGCTACATCGCCTCGGGCGCCAACACCACGTCGGATCGATGCGTCGTGGGTCCGATCGGATGCGAGGAGCAGGTCACGATCCCGGTCGTGCCCGGCGAGAGCGTCATCCTCCGCGTCTACAACTGGGCCGACACGGAGGCGACGCCTGCCGCGTCGTACGGGTACAAGGTCGCGCGACCGTAACGTCTCGTCGCTAGTCGTGCGGCAGCAGCGCGCCGCGCACGAACGCGAGCAACTCCGCCTGGCGCCGCTTGAGCGCGTCTGCGCCGTGGTCGCCTCCGGCGACCGCGCGCAACACGCCGGCTTCGGTGAGTGAGCCGACGACGGCGGTGTAGAGCGTGAACAGCAACAGGGTCGGGTCCTGGCGGCGAAACTCCCCGTCGTTCATGCACCGCTCGATGAACTCGAGCGCGCGCTTGCGCAACGGCTCGAGCACGTCGGCGATCTTCTCGATGACGTGCGGCCCGCGCCACGAAGCCTCGCGCACGAACATGGGGAACTCCGGCCACTCCTCCGCGAGCGAGAACAGCGCGTTGATGATGCGCTCCACGCGATCCCACGGACGGGTGAAGTCGTCCTCGAGCGCCTGCTCCAGCGATTCGGACAACCGCATCGACACGCGCTCGACGCACGCTTCGAACAGCGCGTCCTTCGTCGGGAAGTAGTACAGGAGCGTTTGCTTGCGGATGCCGGCCGCGTCGGCGATCTCGTCGAGGCTCGTCCCTTCGAAGCCGTGCGCACCGAAGCGGCGGATCGCCTCCGCGACCAGTTGCCGGCGACGTTCGTCGCCTCCCATGCGCGTCATTCGACGGTCCTCATTATCTATCGCCATCTATCGCCACGCGCGAGCGCGGCGCTGCGTGCTTCGCGCAACCGGGCGCGACGCTTCCCACACGCGGCGCCAGCGCGCCGCTTCGGGGCCGGCCGGGTCCGGCGTCTCGTTGCGCACCTGCCGCCGTATCGCATCCCACCACGTCGTGCGGTCCTCGTCGAGCAGCAGCGCGAGCCCGTCGCGCATGCGTTGCGTGAAGTCGCCGACGCTCTCGCCCGGCTGCGGCGCGATCGGGCGGCCGAAGCGGACCGAGACCGGCTTGCGGTCGGGCGCCGGCCACCCGCGCCCGCGCGGCATCGCCTGATACGTGCCGCGCACCGCCATCGGAACCGCTTGCACGCCTTCCTCGACGCACAGCCGCGCGGCGCCGTGGCGGAACTCCCCCACCCATCCGTCCGGGCTGCGCGTGCCTTCCGGGAACACGAGGATGTTCCAGTCGTGCGCGTG
>JBIOWR010000039.1:0-2305 GCA_044868775.1 Actinomycetota bacterium | reverse complement strand
GAGCTCGTCGTCGCTGACGCCCTGTTCGCCCAGGTACTTGCGCGCGCGCTCGAGTGGATCCTTCGCCATCCACTCGCGGACCTCGTCCTTGGTGCGGTAGCGGCTGTCGTCGTCGTCCGAGGTGTGCGGCTGATAGCGGTAGCACTTGAGCTCGACGAGCGTGGGTCCGGCGCCGGAGCGTGTGAGCTGAACGGCGTGCCGCGTCTTGTCGTACGCGTCGAGCACGTCCATACCGTCGGCGATGAAGCCGCGCACTCCGTAGCCCGCGGCTTTGTCCGCGACGTTCGGCACGGCCATCTGCTGCTCGAAGCGCGTCGAGATGGCGAGCAGGTTGTTCTCGATGACGAAGACCACCGGCAGCTTGTGTATCGCCGCGAAGTTGATCGCCTCGTGGAAGTCGCCCGGGCTCGTCGACGCGTCGCCGCCGAAGGCGAAGACGATGTTCTGCTCCTTGAGATTGCGGATCGCGAGCGCGAGTCCGACCGCGTGCGGGAACTCCGTCCCCACGCACACCGAGCGCGTGACGATGCGATCTTTCGGACTCGAGAACTGATTCAGCACCTGGCGGCCCGCGGAGTGCGTGTCCGTCGCCTTCGCGAGGACCATGCGGAACTCCTCGAGCGGCGTCATGCCGAGGACGAACGCGACACCCATGTCGCGGTAATACGGGACGGTCCAATCCTGGCCACGCCGGATGGTCCACGCCGCGCCGACCTGCGCGGCCTCGTGGCCGTCGGTCCCCGCGCCGAACGGCGTCCGGCCCATGCGGTTCAGCTGCAGGATCCGCTCGCTCACCATGCGCGTCTGGAGCATCTTGCGATACATGCCTTTGACGTCGTCGAGGCTCAGACCGAGCGTTTCGTGACTGCTGCGCGTTCCGACCGCCATCGGCGTGATGGTATCGCTCGGCGCACGTTACCCCGGTGAATGCGAGTTGCATCGCTTCGCGTCGCGGTGACGATCGCCATCGCGGTCGGCTGCACGCCACCCGTCACAACGCAGATCGCCACGGCGACGCCGTCCCCTACGAGAACCTTTCCTCCAGGCTTCTCACTTGAGCCCTACTACTCCCAGTGGGTCGCGACCGGTCTGGACATGAGCCGCTTCCGCGCAGGGTGGGACGACCGCGACTACGAAGGCATCTATCGGATGACCGACGATCGGCTTCGCGACGCCATGAGCGAGGCGCGTTTTTCCGCGGTGTTGTCGGCCGCGCGCGAGCGGTTTGGCACGTACGGCCGGAGGCGAGAGATCAGACACGAGATACGGCCTCTCCCTGGCAGCGGCGACGTAGACGTCACGCTTGTGATGGACTCGATGTTCGAGAAAGGTGCAGCCACCGAGACCTTCGTGTGGCGCGTGACGCCAACGAACCTCACCTATCTCGTGAGCTACGACGTGCGTTGAACGGTCAGCATTTATCGCAACGCCCGGTGCAGCGACTCGGCCGTCGCGTTCCCGCCGCTGACCCAGCACGCAACGTGTTTGCCCGACAGCCGGTCGGTCATCCGCCGTGCGGCCGCGATCGGCGCGGCGCCCGCGCCCTCGGCGACGAGGTGCCCTTCCACCAGTAGCAGGCGCATCGCGTCGTAGAGCTCGTCGTCGCTCACGAGCACGAACTCGTCGAGGAGCGTCGCGAGCATGCGCTGCGGGAGATCGAACGACGTGCGGGTCGCCAGCCCCTCCGCGAAGGTCGCCGCGCGTTCGGTGGTGCGTGGCGCGCGATCGCGCCAGGCCTGGTACGCGGCGGATGCGCCCTCGGCCTGCACGCCGATCACGGTGGCGTCCGGTCGCAGCGTCTTCGCGACCAGTGCCGCGCCGGACGCGCCGCTCCCGCCGCCGACGGGCACGATGAAGACGTCGATGTCCGGCCGCTCGAGCAGGACCTCCAGCGCGGCGGTCGCGACGCCGGCGATGAGATACGGCTCGTTCCCGGAGTGCACGTAGCGCGTGCCGCTCGACGCGGCTCGCCGCTCGCACTCCTCGCGCGCGTCGTCGTAGTCGCGGCCATGTTCGACGATCGTCGCGCCGTGCGCGCGCATCGCCGCGAGCTTGAGCGGGTTCGCGCCCTCGGGCACGACGATCGTCACCGGCACGCCGAACACGCTCCCGGCGTAGGCGAGCGACTGCCCGTGGTTGCCGGTCGACGCGCCGATGACGCCGGTCTTCGCGGTCGGATCGCGGCCGATCAGATTGAGGCCGCCGCGCACCTTGAACGCCGCCGTCGGCAGGACGTTCTCGCACTTGAGCCAGACGTCGAGACCGAGCGCAGCGCACACCGCGTCGCGGCGCACCAGCGGCGTGG
>JBIOWR010000038.1:0-18322 GCA_044868775.1 Actinomycetota bacterium | reverse complement strand
CGCGGGCCCGGCCTGACGGCCGGGCCCGCGTAAACCGGGCGTTGCTAGCGCGTCCGCTCCACGGTGGTCGACGTGGACGACGAGAGGTACGCGTCGTAGGTCTCTCCCAGAGAGACGCCGCCGACGGTCGCGTACGCCTCGGCGGTGCGGAACGCGTCATCGAAGCTTCCGCGGATCGAGATGAACTCGTCGCGGTAGCTGAACGATCCGCCGCTCGTCTGCACCTCGCCGGTGCCCTCCCAATCGGCGATCGCGCGCACGGTTTGCGTCTCGCCGGTCGAGTGCCGGCGGCCGTCGTAGACCTCCAGCACGTACGTGCCGTCGAGGTGCGCGGACTCGAGGTCGGCGCCCATCGAGAACGCCGCGCCCTCGGCGTATCCGTATGCGAAGTCCTCGGTGCAGCGCTGCCCGCCGCCGCTCACGCGACAGGTCGTCGTCGTGCGGTACAGGTCCGAGAACGTCCCGTAGTCGTCGCTGTACACGCCGACGTACCAGACCGTCTCGCGGTACGTGTTCCGCGAGACCTCCTCGAACGAGTACCAGAAGGCGTTCGCCGACGCGCTGTTCGTGGTTGTCTTCACCGGCTTCCCGGCGTGTGCGGGTGACGCGATCGCGAGCATCGCGGCGAGCGCTACCGCAATGACGATGACTCTCCTCATGACTCCCCCTCCCGGCGACCTGGCGGCCGCAATGCCTCATTTGACGCGCTTCCGGGTGGTCGCGTTCCTGTCCGACCGGACACAGTTCATTGCCCGATCCGCTGTCGGTCGCGGGCGCTAGAGTTCGGTTCTCATGCGCTCTCGAACCGGGTATGCAGAGCTGGTTGCGTGCGGCCTCGTATGGGGTTCCATCGGCGTGCTCGTCAAGAAGAGCCCCGTCGCCGCTCCGGTCATCGTGTTCTTCCGGCTCGCGCTCGGCGCGCTCGTCGTGGTCGCCTGGCACGCTGCGCGCGGACGCCTTCCCGAGCTACGCATGCGGGGCCGGCGCGGCTACCTGCTCGCGTCGGGCGTCACGCTCGCGGTGCACTGGGTGTTCTTCTTCCTCGCGTACAAGCGGCTGTCGGTCGCCACCGTGATCCTGGTCGTGTACGTCGGGCCGGTGTTCATGGCGCTGCTCGCGCCGGCGGTGCTCGGCGAACGCCTGGAGCGCCGCACGATTTGGTCGCTGGGGTTGTCGCTCGCCGGTATCGCGATGATCGCCGTCCCGGCCATGCAGGGCCGGAGCGCGTTCGGCCTCGCCGCAGCGCTCCTCGCGATGGCATCGTTCGTGGCGCTGGTCTTCGTGGGGAAGAAGCTCGTCGACGAGTACCAGCCTCCGGCGATCGTGGCGTGGCAGCTTGGTTCGGCGGCGGTGCTCGTGGCTCCGTCGCTGATTGCGTGGGACACCGACGCGGTCTCGTCGTCGTGGCCGGTGCTCCTGACGCTCGGCGTCGTGCACACAGGCGTCTGCGGTGTGCTGTACTTCCGGGCCATGCAAGTCGTGAAGGCGCAACATATGGGCATCCTCGCCTACCTCGAGCCTGTGACGGCGGTGCTGTGGGCGTGGGTGTTCCTCAGCGAGCAGCCGGGCGCGCTCACGCTCGTCGGCGGAGCGCTCATCATCGCCGCGGGCCTGAACATCGCGTTGCCGGGCCGCCGGCTGGCGGCGGTGGAGATGCCGGAGCCGCTGACCGAGGACGTGCGCACGCGATGATCCCGCTTCCGGTCATCCTCGCCGAGTTGATCATGGCGCTCGGCGGCGCGCTGTTCGGCGCCAACGCGCTCGCGCTGTACAAGACGCGCGGCACGGCGCGCGATCGCGGCGAGGGCGACACCATGGAGGACCGCCCGCAAGGCCCGCAGCCGGAGCCGCCTCAGCGCCAAGTCGCGCGCGGCAAGATCCTCGTCAACATGCTCATCGGCCTCGTGGTGTTCACCTGGGGCCTTGCCACGTTCCTCGTTCGCACCTGAGGCACGTGACGATCATCTCGGCACGAACAAGCGCGCCGATCACGCTCGGCGGCGGCAACGTAAAGAGCGGGTGAAGGGAATCGAACCCTCGTCTAGAGCTTGGGAAGCTCTCATTCTACCATTGAACTACACCCGCAAAAGAACCCGCCGTCGCGACGGGCACTGAGGATATCACTCGGTTTCGAAGTCTCGATAGAGACGACTCGGCGTCGGTCCCCGCTGGCCTTGGTACTTGCCGGTCAGCGAGTACGGGCGCTCCGCCGGCGACGACATCTTGAACAGCGAGAGCTGGCCGATCTTCATGCCGGGATAGATCGTGATCGGCAAGTTGGCGACGTTCGAAAGCTCGAGCGTGAGGTATCCGTCCCAGCCCGGGTCGACGTATCCGGCCGTGGAGTGAATGAGCAAACCCAACCGGCCGAGGGACGACTTTCCTTCCAGCCGCGCGACGAGGTCGTCGGGGATCGCGACGCGTTCGAGCGTCGATCCGAGCACGAACTCCCCCGGATGCAAGATGAACGGTTCGCCGTCCTTTACCTCGACGAGCTCGGTGAGGTCTTCGAGCGGCTTCTTGACGTCGATGTACGGATACCGGTTGTTGGCGAAGACACGGAAGAGGTTGTCGACGCGCAAGTCGATGCTCGACGGTTGCACGGCGCGCTCGTCGTACGGGTCGACCACGACGCGCCCACTGGCGATCTCCTTCTTGATGTCCGCGTCGGAAAGGATCACCGGCAGCACGCTCCTCTCAGCGCTCGGTGGAGTGCTTGCACGTCATGCACGCGCTGCAATCGGCGCACGACGCTTGCTGTCCGCAGGGCGAGCACGCCGCGGGATCCTGACCGCCCGCCACCGCAGCCGGCGCGGGGCGCGTCGAGCGCAGCAGCAACTGCGCGACGTCGAGGATCTTGACGTCCTCGGAGGCCTCACCGGCTTGCACCTTGTCCTTGATCGCGTCGTCGAGCATGATCATGCAGTAGGGGCAACCGGTCGACACGACGTCCGGGTTCGTCGCGAGCGCTTCGTCGATGCGTTCGATGTTGACGCGCTTGCCGATCGTCTCCTCCATCCACAAGCGCGCGCCGCCGGCGCCGCAGCAGAACGTCGTTCGCTTGTGGCGGTGCATCTCGGTCGACGTCACTCCCGGAATGGATTCCACGACGGTGCGCGGCTGCTTCATCACGTCGTTGTGGCGCGCGAGGTAGCACGGGTCGTGGTACGTAACGCGCGCCTCGACGCTCTCGTGCGGCACCAGCCGCCCGTCCTGGATCAGGCGCGCGAGCAACTCGGAGTGGTGGATCACTTCGTAGTTCCCGCCAAAGTCGGGGTACTCGCGCGCGAGCGTGTTGAAGCAGTGCGGGCACGACGCGACGATCTTGCGCGTGCCGATCTCGTTGAGCGTGGCGATGTTCTGCTTCGCAAGCTCTTGGAAGAGATACTCGTTGCCCATGCGCCGCGCGGGATCGCCGGTGCACGTCTCGCGCGGACCCAAGACGGCGAACGAAACGCCGGCTTGCATCATCAGCTCCGCAAACGCGCGCACCGACTTCTTCGGGCGCTCTTCGAGCGCGCCGACGCAACCGACCCAGTACAGGTATTCGACGTCGGGAGGAATGCGCATGCCGGGCTCGATGATGATGAGGTCGTCCTCGATCCCCTTCGCCCACGACAGGCGATCGCCGGCGGACGCGGCCCACGGGTTGCCGGAGTTCTCGAGGTTGCGCAAGAGGTTTCCGGCCTCGGCGGGGAAGCGCGACTCCATCATCACTTGCGCGCGGCGCATGTCCAGGATGGTGTCGACGTGCTCGATGTCCACCGGGCATTCGTACACGCACGCGCCGCACGTCGTGCACGCCCACAACACGTCGTCGGTGATGACGTCGGGCACGAGCGACTTCGCGAGGATCTCCTCGAACGACCGAGACGGCGCTTGCTCGCCCTCACCGCGCCCGATGGCTTTCTCGGTCGCGCTCTCGGCGAGCAACGCGGGGCCGCGCTCGAAGAGGTGATCGCGGATGTCCATGATGACGAGCTTCGGGCTGAGCGGCTTGCCGGTGTTCCACGCCGGGCACGCGGACTGACATCGCCCGCACTCCGTGCACGTGTAGCCGTCGAGCAATTGCTTCCACGAGAAGTCCTCCACGCGCATCGCACCGAACACGTCGTCCTCGCTCATGTTCTCCATGTCGATGTGAATGGGGCGCAACGCGCCGAGCGCGATCGGCTGGCGGCCGAACGCGACGTTGAGCGGCGACGTGAAGATGTGGAGGTGCTTGGAGTAGCCGATCAGCAACAGGAACCCGAACACCACGGCGAGGTGGATGAGCACGAAGGAGTCTTCCAGGATGCGCAGCGTGTTCTCGTTGTAGCCGGCCTCGACGAAGCGCTGGCCGAAGAACTTCCCGAGGAACGCCCAGTTCGGATACGGCAGCGTGCCGAGCGCCCATCGCGCGGCGCGCACGACCTGCACCGTGGAGACGACGAGGAAGATCATCAGCAGGATCACGTACGCGGCGGCCATGTGACTGCCGAAGAAGCGCGACTTGCGCTCGAGCCGGTGCGGGTTCTTGACGATGCGAATGATCGTGAACGCGATCAGCGACAGCACGACGCCGGACATGAAGAAGTCCTGCATGAACCCGAGCCATTCGTGGTCGCCGATGACCGGGATGTGGAAGTGCGGGTCGAAGATCTCGCCGACCGTCTCGATGAGCGTGACCTGAACGATGAGGAATCCCCAGAACGTGAGCGCGTGCATCAGGCCGGGGAACGACCATTGCAACAGCTTCTTTTGGAAGAGCACCTTGGCGGCGTGGTACTTCACGTTGCTCGCCATCGTCGCCCACTTGAAGCGCTGCGGGTCCGACTTGCCCAGCGCAAGCAGGCGAATGAGGTGAGTGGCACGCTGGGAGAACAATCCCAGTGTCACGAGCATGATCGCGGCTGCGATCGCAACGCGCGGGCCGAAATCCATTCCTCGCTCCCCTCGATACCTACCGGCCGGTAACGGCGCGGATTATAGGTCGGCGCACTCGGAGCAGCGAACCGCCGCGGCCGGCACGCCGGCCGCTCAGCTGTAGCGCTTGCGGCGGAACAGGTCGGTGGCCGCCGACTCCACGCGATCCACGAACAGCAGCCCGTCGAGGTGGTCGATCTCGTGCTGCAGCGCGCGCGCCTCGAACGCGTCTGCCTCCACGCGTATCGCCTCGCCGGCAGGCGACAGCCCGCGCACCACGACGCGCTCGGCACGGCGCACGTTGCCGGTGAAGTCGGGCAGGCTCATGCATCCCTCGCGCACGACCTCGGCTCCCTCCGTTTGTTCGAGAACAGGGTTGATCATCACGACGAGGCCACTCTTGCTGCGCGCGCGCTTGTGGTCGCCGACGTCGACGCAGAACGCGCGCCACGGCTCGCCGATCTGGTTGGCGGCGAGCCCCACGCATGCCGGCGAGGCGCGCATGGTCTCGACGAGGTCTGCTGCGAGGCGCTCGGCGTCGGGCCCTGGCTGTATCTCCGCAGCGACCGTCTTGAGGATCGGGTGCGGGTAGTGGAGGACGGCCCGGACCGCCACTACAACGTCTCGGCCTCGGCCGGGCGAAACGCCACGTCCACCCCGCTCGCGGCGGCGCGGAGGTCGGCCTCGACCGCGGCGTCGTCCACGCCGGGAGGGAGCGTGACCTCGATGAGCATGACGTAGACGTGGTCTTCGGTGACGTGTGTTGCGAGGTCGGTGATGTTCACGCCTCGACCGGCCAGCGCACCGGTCACGTCGGCCACGATCCCGGGGCGGTCGGCTCCGTACACCGTCAGCACGTACGGGCGCCCTTCGAGGTGCCCCGCCGGCGCTTCCGCGACCGGTCGCACCGACAGCACCAGGTCCATCCCGCGCGTGGCGTCCACCAAGCCCGCCTCCAGAGCGCCGAGGTCGGCCTCGTCCGGCAGCGCCACGATGAGCATGGTCGCGAAGTGCCCGCCGAGGAGCGCCATACGCGAGTCTTCGATGTTGCCGCCGTGCTCGAACAGCACGCGCGAGACCGCCGCCACGATCCCAGGGCGGTCGACGCCGACTGCGCTCACTGCCGCGTGCACGGCCGAGACGGTACGGCGGGCGGCGCTCCCGGGTCAATGCCGAGCCGGATCCCGCGTCCGGGTCGCGGCCTTCGCACACGATCGTCCGGTGCGGGCTAGCTGAAAATCATCCCGCCGGGCTATGCGCTTTTGGGCCCGGAATGCCAATACCTCTTAAGAGGCACTCTGCTTCTCGGACGGGACGGAACGTGAAGCGTTCGAACATTCTGTGGCTGCTCGCCATTTTGGTGGCGACCGCGCCAATCGGGACCGGCGGCGCCGTTGTGACAACGGGCGTCGGTTCTGCGCGTGTGTCGGCGGTGCCACTGCATGTTTCCATTGGCGGCGTTTCCGCGGATCTGCTCGACATCTCATTGCGCGCAACCACCGATCCTCAGCGTGCCGGCACCACATCGCGATCCGCGAACGCGAGACTCACCGCGCTGCGCTTGCAAGGGCCGGTCCCGCTGACGCTCGGCGAGATGGAGACCGGCGCGGCCGACGGTGAGTCGGTGCAAGACGACGAGGAAGACGTTCCGCTCGACGTTCCCGGGCTCGTGCTCGCGACGCTCCAATCCGCAGCGGCCGCGGCGAGCGTCGACGACGACGGCTCGCGCGCGAGCGCCGGAGCGACGCTGATCGACTTCTCGCTCGGCGGCGGGTTGATCGAGGCCGACACGATCTCGTCGGAGATGACGGTGGAGGCCACGGCGACCAGCGTCACCTCCACCAAGATCGTGGACCTGCCGTCGGTGTCGCTGCTGCGCGTCGGCGAGCTGGCGGATGCCGCCGGCGTTGCCCTCGAGTCGCTCGGCACCGACGAGCTGCTCGCGATTGCGAACACGCTGGCGCTCGAAGCCGAAGGAGCCTTTGGAGATTTGCTGCAGCAGGAGCAAGACCAGTCGGACCAGCTCGCGGCCGCGGAAGACGCGCTTGCAGCGGCGCAAGCCGAAGCGCAGGCCGACCTTGCCGCCGCTCAAGAGGCGCTGGCCGACGCTCAAGCGCAGCTCGTCGTGGACGAGGCCGCCGTCGCCGCCGCGAGCGCCGCGGTGGACGCGGCGACGGTCGCGGTGGCCGACGCGGAGTCTGCGCTCGCCTCCGCGCAAGCAGCGCTGGACGATGCCGAAGCCGATCTCGCAACGCTCGCGTCGCTCACGTTGCTGGATTCCGACGCGATCGCGACGCTGCAAGCGCTCGCCATGAAGTACGGCGTCGCCGGCACGGTCACGGCTTTGAACTTCGTCACGATGCTCGCCGACGTCACCACCGCCGCGCAGGCGGTTGCCGGCGCTGCCGAGTTCGCGGTAGCAGCGGCGCAGGACGATCTGGACGCCGCCGAGAACGTGCTGGCGGTCGAGCAAGACGCGCTCGCGTCGGCGGAAGCGGCGGTCGCGTCCACCGAGACGCTGATTGCGTCGCTCGAATCCGAGATCACGACGCTGACCGCCACGCTCACGACGCTGTCCGCGGACATCGCCGCGCTGGAGGCGACGATCGCCGCCCTGGAGGTTGCACTCGACGGAACGATCGCCGCGCTGGCCGTGTTCGAAGAGGACTTGCGCACGCTCGTCGGTGAGGCGTCGATCGTGACGTTCGAAGGCGTGCACATCGTGGTGCAATCGGTTGCGACCGCCGGTGGAGGGGTGGCGGAGGTCGACGTGTCGTTCGACGAGCTGTTCATCGGGACGGCGACGGCCGCGGTGAGCGTGTCGGGAACCGAAGCTGCAGTGACGCTCCTGCCGCCGATTGCCGAGGCCGTCAATGAGGTCGGCGCGGTGTTCGGTCTACCGGCGATCGATGTCAGCGTGCTCGAGACCGACTCGTCCTCGGGCACGGATGGAGACGGCTATCGGTACGCCACCGCGAGCTTCACGCTGCTGACGTTGTCGGTGCCGACTCCGGACGGAGAGACGTTGACGCTCAGCGTCGGCGACCCCGAGGTGTTCGCCGAGTTCGCACCGTCCGGAGGCGGCGGTGGAGACGATGACGATGACGGCGGGGACGACGACGGCTCCGGCGGCGGTGGCTCGGGCGACGATCCGCTCGGTGCTCCCGGCCCGCGCCTGCCGAACACCGGTGTGTCCACTGCAGTGCTCCCGGCCATGATCACGCTCACCGCCGCGGCCGGAATCGCGTGGTCGCTGCGACGCCGGCCCCGACTGCACCGGTAGAGCCGCTATCGTCTGCGGCATGCGCACGCGCGCGGCCGCGCTCCTTCTCCTCGTTGCCTGTTCGTCTGCGCCGGAGTCCGCGCCGGAGTCCCGCCTCCCGGTCTGGCGCATTCGCCTGACCGCCGGCTCGGTGACGCGCGACCTGCGCGTCGACGTCGCAACGACATCAGAGGAGCGCCGTGTCGGCCTCATGAATCGCGCATCCGTTCCCGAGGGCACCGGGATGCTGTTCGTGTATCCGGGAGACGGATCGTGGGGCGGCATCTGGATGAAGGACACGCTCGTCCCGCTCGACGTAGCGTTCCTGAGCGACGGCGTGGTCTTGGAAGTGCACACGTTGCAGCCCTGCCGAGCCGACCCGTGCCTGTCGACCGAGCCGGCCGAGGCCTACGACCACGTGCTCGAGGTGCCCGCCGGGTGGTTCGCCCGCGCGGGTCTCGGTCGCGGCACCACTCTCCGGGTCATCGCTCGCTCGCAGACCGACCCGTCGTGAGCCGTGCTCGCCGGGTGAGCCTCATGCTCACCAGGTGAGCACGGATCTCCGAGGACAGCGGGACAGCGGGACGCCATGCGCCGCACGAGGGCACCACGCGCGCTTCAAGACTTGACAGCAACACACTCAACTTTTATATTGACTCTGCACTAATAGGTGGACCGCAACGAGCACGTTTACCAGCGAAAACGGGAGGAGCAAAACATGCCGAAGGTAGTCGGAATAGACCTTGGAACAACCAACTCCGTGGTTGCCGTGCTCGAGGGCGGCGAGCCCGCCGTCATCGCAAACGCCGAGGGTCAGCGGACCACGCCGTCGGTCGTGGCGTTCTCCAAGAGCGGAGAGATCCTGGTGGGCGAGGTCGCCAAGCGCCAGGCGATCACCAACCCGGATCGCACGATCCGCTCGGTGAAGCGGCAGATGGGGCGCAAGGACTGGAACGTCGACATCGACGGCAAGAAGTGGACGCCGCAAGAGATCAGCGCCCAGGTCCTTGCGAAGCTGAAGCGTGACGCCGAGTCGTACCTGGGGGACAAGGTGACGCAAGCCGTGATCACCGTCCCGGCGTACTTCGACGACGCGCAGCGCCAAGCCACCAAGGAAGCCGGTGAGATCGCCGGCCTCGAAGTGTTGCGCATCATCAACGAGCCGACTGCGGCGGCGTTGGCGTACGGGCTCGACAAGGCCGACAAGGACCAGACGGTTCTCGTGTTCGACCTCGGCGGCGGAACGTTCGACGTGTCGCTGCTCGAGATCGGCGACGGCGTATTCGAGGTCAAGGCGACGCACGGCGACACGCAGCTCGGCGGTGACGACTGGGATCAGCGTGTCATCGACTGGCTGGTTCGCAAGTTCAAGGACAACCACGGCGTGGACCTCTCCGTCGACCGCATGGCGCAGCAGCGCCTGAAGGAGGCGGCGGAGAAGGCGAAGATCGAGCTTTCGCAAGCGACGGAGACCACGATCAATCTCCCGTTCATCACCGCGACGGCGAGCGGTCCGCTGCACCTCGAGGAGAAGCTGACGCGCGCGGAGCTCGAGCGCATTACCGCCGACTTGCTCGAGCGGTGCTCCGGCCCGTTCACGATGGCGGTCAAGGACGCGGGCATCGACGTCAAGGACGTCAACCACGTGATCCTCGTCGGCGGCTCCACGCGCATGCCGATGATCCAGGATCTCGTGCGCAAGCTCACCGGCGGCAAGGACCCGCACAAGGGCGTGAACCCGGACGAGGTCGTGGCGGTGGGCGCCGCGATCCAGGCCGGCGTGCTCAAGGGCGAGGTGAAGGACGTCCTGCTGCTCGACGTGACGCCGCTGACGCTCGGCATCGAGACGCTCGGAGGCATCTTCACGAAGCTCATCGATCGCAACACGACGATTCCCACGCGCAAGAGCGAGATCTTCTCGACGGCTGCGGACAACCAGACGTCGGTCGAGGTGCACGTGCTGCAAGGCGAAGGCGAGATGGCGTCGTCTCCGGCGGTGCGCTCGCTCGGCAAGTTCCAGCTGATGGGGATTCCGTCGGCGCCGCGCGGCATGCCGCAGATCGAGGTGACGTTCGACATCGACGCGAACGGCATCGTGCAGGTCTCCGCGAAGGACCGCGCGACCGGACGCGAGCAGGCGATGACGATTACCGGCGGCACCGCGCTGCCGCGTGAGGAGATCGACCGCATGATGCGCGATGCCGAGCAGTACGCGGCCGAGGACCACAAGCGCCGCGAGGAGGCGGAGCTGCGCAACAACGCGGACAACCACGTGTACCAAACGGAGAAGTTGCTGTCCGAGCAGGGCGACAAAGTTTCGGGCGGCGACAAGGACGACATCCAGAAGGCCGTGGACGAGGTGAAGGAAGCGTTGAAGGGCACCGACTCCGCCGCGCTCAAGAACGCGGTGGAACGCCTGACGCAAGCGTCGCACAAGCTCGCGCAAGCGATGTACGCGGCGCAGCAAGAGGCGGGCGGCGCCGGTGGCGCGCCGGGCGGCGAAGCCGGTGCGCAGGGCGACGTCGTGGACGCAGAGATCGTGGACGAAGGAAGTGGTTCGTAAATGCGGGACGAACGCATGGATGCCGTGGAGCGTGAGGGCGCGCCCGAAGCTGGCGCGCCCCCCGAGCCGCCGCGCGTGACCGACAAGCGGCGCGTGCATGATCCGTTCGTCGGCGACGAGACCGGCGACGCAATTGCGGACGCCGCCGCCGAGCCGGTCGCCGCGGAGGAGAAGGACGAGTTGCAGGAAGCACGTGCGCAGGCCGCGCAATACCTCGACGACTTGCGCCGGCTCAAGGCGGAGTTCGAGAACTACCGCAAGCGCGTGGTGCGCGAGCAGACGTCGCTCGTCGAGACCGCGACCGCCGCGCTCGTGGAGCAGTTGCTGCCGGTGCTCGACGACTTCGAGCTGGCGCTCATCGCCGCCGATCGCACCAAGGACTACGCGGCGCTCGTGCGCGGCGTCGAGCTGGTGTTCTCGAAGCTCGCGGAGGTGCTGCACAAGCAAGGACTTCGCAAGATCGAGGCGGACGGGCAGCCGTTCGATCCCGAGCTCCACGAAGCAGTGATGCAAGAGGAAGGTTCCGACGAAGGGAAGCCGGTGGTCGGCGAGGTGTTCCGCAACGGCTACACGCTCGGCGGGCGCGTCGTCCGTCCGGCGATGGTCAAGGTGAAGCGAGAGCAGTGAACGGGTCGCAGACGTGGATGGAGAAGGACTTCTACAAGGTCCTCGGAGTAGACGAGAAGGCATCCGAGGATCAAATCCGTCGCGCCTATCGCAAGCTCGCGCAGAAGCATCATCCGGATCGCAACCCCGGCGACAAGAATGCCGAAGAGCGCATGAAGGAGATCTCTGAGGCGTACGACGTCCTCAGCGATCAGCAAAAGCGCCAGGAGTACGACCAGATCCGTCGCTTCGGCCCCGGCGGTCCGGGCGGGCCCGGCGGCGGCTTCGGGTTCGGTGCGGGGGGACCGGGTGGCTGGAGCGGCACGATCAACGTCGACGATCTCGGCGGCTTCGGCGACATCTTCTCCCAGATCTTCGGCGGCGGCGCGCGCCGTTCCGGCGCGCGCCAGCGTGCGCGCGGGCAAGACCTCGAGGCCGAGGCGCACCTGGCGTTCGACGACGCGATGCGCGGCGCGACGATCTCGGTGTCGGTGCCGCATCAAGCGGTGTGCCCGACGTGCTCCGGCTCCGGCGCCAAGCCCGGCTCGAAGGTGACCAACTGCGCCACGTGCGGCGGTCACGCCGTCGTCGAGGAGAACCAGGGAGTGTTCTCGATCCCGCGCACGTGCTCTGTGTGCGGCGGGCGCGGGCGCATCATCGAGCAGCCGTGCGAGACCTGCCTCGGCGAGGGACGCGTGACGCGCACCGATCCGGTTCGCGTGCGTGTGCCAGCGGGGGTGAAGGAGGGCGCGCGCATTCGCGTGCGCGAGCGCGGCAACAACGGCGGCGACCTCTACGTCACGATTCACGTCGCGCCGCACGCCGTGTTCGGGCGATCGGGCGACGATCTCACGTTGCAGCTTCCGCTCGCGTTCACCGAAGCCGCGCTCGGCGCGCAGGTGCGCGTGCCGACGCTGAACGGCGCGGTGACGTTGCGCGTGCCCCCGGGGACGCAGAACGGCCGCACGTTCCGCGTCAAGGGCAAGGGCGCGCCCAAGGCCAAGGGAGGGTACGGCGACTTGCTCGCGACCGTGCGCGTCGTCGTGCCGGAGAAGGTGACCGACGCCGAGCGCGAGCTGCTCGAAAAGCTCGCGGCGGAGCGTCAGCACGATCCTCGTTCGGGACTGGAGGTGTAAGTCCTCATGTCGCAGCGCAAGCGCACCGGCGCAGGCCACCAGCCCGTGTACGTGATCTCGGTTGCGGCCGAGCTCGCAGGCGTGCACCCGCAGACGTTGCGCATGTACGAGCGCAAGGGGTTGCTGCGGCCGAAGCGCACCGAGGGGCGCGGGCGCCGGTACTCCGACCGCGACGTCGAGCACGTGCGCCTCATCCAGTCGCTCACGCAGGATCGCGGCGTGAACCTCGCCGGCGTCGAGATGGTGATGACGCTGACGCGCGAGCTTGAGCGGGCGCGCGAGCACTTGCGCAAGGTGGAGCACGATCTCGTCGTCACCGAGCGACGGATGCGGGAAGAGATCGAGCGCGTGCGACGCTCGATGCGAGCGGACCTGGTTCCGCTGCGCAACGCGATGGTGCCGTGGCGTTCGTCATCGTCATCGTCATCGTCATCGCCGTCGTCTTCGAAGGAGGCGCGCTGATGCCGAGCTTCGAAAAGTTCACGAGGAAGTCGCAGGAGGCGCTTGCCGCCGCGAAGGAGCTTGCGGAGCAGCGCGACCAGCGCGTCATCGAGCCGGAGCACCTGCTGTTCGCGCTGCTGTCCGATCCGGAGGGCGTGGTCTTCCCGGTCGTGCAGCGCGCCGGCATGTCGCCGCGCACGCTGCGCGACCGCACCGAGGAGTTGATCGCGCGGCTTCCCAAGGCGTTCGGCGGCAGCGCCGAAGCCGGCGCGTCCTCCGCGTTCATGAAAGTCCTCGCGGACGCGGAGAAGGAAGCCGCCGCGCTCAAGGACGACTACACGTCGGCGGAGCACCTGCTGATCGCGCTCGCCGAGTCGCGCACGAACGCCGGCACGCTGCTGCGCGACAACGGCATCACGAAGGACGCGATCCTGCGCGTGCTCGTCGAGGTGCGCGGGTCGCAACGCGTTACGTCGCAAGATCCGGAGTCCACGTATCAAGCACTGGAGAAGTACGGGCGCGACCTCACCGAGCTGGCGCGCGGCGGGAAGCTCGACCCCGTGATCGGCCGCGACGACGAGGTCCGGCGCGTCGTGCAAGTGCTGAGCCGCCGCACCAAGAACAACCCGGTGCTGATCGGCGAGCCGGGCGTCGGCAAGACCGCGATCGTGGAGGGGCTCGCGCAGCGCATCGCGAGCGGCGACGTTCCGGAGGGCCTCAAGGGAAAGCGCGTGATCGCGCTCGACCTCGGCGCGATGATCGCCGGCGCGAAGTACCGCGGCGAGTTCGAGGAGCGCCTCAAGGCGGTGCTGCGCGAGATCACCGATGCATCTGGCGAGATCGTCACGTTCGTGGACGAGCTCCACACCGTCGTGGGCGCCGGCGCGGCGGAAGGCGCGATGGATGCCGGCAACATGATCAAGCCGCTGCTCGCGCGCGGCGAGTTGCGCATGATCGGCGCCACGACGCTGGACGAGTACCGCAAGCACGTCGAGAAGGACGCGGCGCTCGAACGCCGGTTCCAGCCGGTGATGGTGGGCGAGCCGAGCGTCGAGGACACCATCTCGATCCTGCGCGGGTTGAAGGAGAGGTACGAGGTGCACCACGGCGTGCGCATTCTCGACTCCGCGATCGTGGCCGCGGCGGTGCTGAGCAATCGTTACGTCACCGCGCGCTTCCTTCCCGACAAGGCCATCGACCTGATCGACGAGGCTGCGTCGCGGCTGCGCATCGAGATCGACTCGATGCCGATCGAGATCGACGAGGTGGAGCGCGAGATCAAGCGACTGGAGATAGAGCGCGCCGCGCTCAAGAAGGAAGACGATGCGGTATCGAAGGAGCGCCTCGCGAACATCGAGCGCGAGCTTGCGGAGCTGCAAGAGCGCTCGTCCGCGATGAAAGCGCACTGGCAGCAGGAGCGCGAGGCGGTGCAAACGATTCGCGACCTGATGTCGCAGATCGAGTCGGCGCGCACCCAGGCGGAGATGGCAGAGCGCGACGGCGCGCTCGACCGGGCAGCCGAGTTGAAGTACGGCACGCTCGTCACCTTGCAGAGAGATCTCGACCAAGCGACCGCGGCGCTCGCGGCGTTGCAGTCGACGCAGCGTTATCTCAAGGAAGAGGTCGACGAGGAAGACATCGCCGAGGTCGTGAGCAAGTGGACCGGCATCCCCGTCTCCAAGCTCATGGAAGGCGAGATCGCAAAGCTCATCCACATGGAGGAGAACCTCCACAAGCGCGTGGTCGGTCAGGACGAGGCGATCGAAGCGGTGTCGAACGCGTTGCGCCGCTCCCGCAGCGGTCTGTCCGATCCCAACCGCCCCATCGGCTCGTTCCTGTTCCTCGGCCCCACCGGCGTCGGCAAGACCGAGCTTGCGCGCGCGCTCGCGGAGTTTCTCTTCGACGACGAGAAAGCGCTCGTGCGCATCGACATGAGCGAGTACCAGGAGCGGCACACGGTGTCGCGCTTGATCGGCGCTCCGCCCGGTTACGTCGGGTACGAGGAGGGCGGCCAGCTCACCGAGGCGGTGCGCCGCCGGCCCTACTCCGTGCTGTTGCTCGACGAGATCGAGAAGGCGCACATGGACGTGTTCAACGTGTTGCTGCAAGTGCTCGACGAAGGACGGCTCACCGACGGGCAAGGCCGCACCGTCGACTTCCGCAACGCGATCGTGATCATGACGTCGAACCTCGGCAGCACGGCGATCCTCGACCCGACGCGGTCCGAGCACGAGCTTCGCGAGACCGTCATGGCGATCCTGCGCGAGCACTTCCGTCCGGAGTTCCTCAACCGCGTGGACGACGTCGTGATCTTCCACCGCCTCTCGCAGCTGCACCTGCGCGAGATCGTCGACATACAGGTGCAGGGCCTCGCGCGCCGGCTGTCGGACCGCAAGATCACGCTCGCGCTGTCGGACAAGGCGCGGGAGTACCTCGCCGAGCACGGCTTCGACCCGGCCTACGGCGCACGGCCGCTGAAGTGGCTGATCCAGCGGGAGATCACCGACGAGCTGGCGAAGCGGCTGCTCGCCGGGGAGTTCTCCGACGGCGACGTGATCGAGGTCGACGCCGCCGACGGTGGGCTGGCGTTCCGAAAAGCGGCCTGAGCCCGAAAAGTCCCTTGCGCGGCGCGCGCGAGTACCCTGGTTCCGGGCTGTTTCCGGCGGCGCGTGCGAAAGGTACGGCTCGATCGTTTGTCGTACGTGAGGAGGTTGTGGCTTTGGCTATGAGGCGGGTCGGTCGCGCGCAGGCGGCGCTCATCGCGGCGCTCGCCGTCGTTGCCGTCATGGCGTCGCTTCCGGGCAGCGCGGCGACGCGACTCTACCCGGCCAAGTTCGCCAACCTCATGCGCTTGCGCCCCTGGTGGGGCGGCGAGCCCTCGATCGTGTACGACTCCAACGGGAGCTGGGTGTACGTGGTCGCGCCCCAGGGCGGTCCCTCCGGGCTCACGGCCGCGCTCGAACCGGCGGGCGCCGCGGTGACCGACGTGGACAACCTGGCGTGCTCGACAATCTTCGAGTGTCCGCCGCTGCCGCCGTCGTCGGGCGTCAGGGCCGGCGACAAGGGCATCGGCTTCTGGGCTTCGTACGACTCCGGGCGCACCTTCCGTCTCAACAAGGTCGTTGGAAGCGCGCTGGGCGGGTTCGACACCGACATCGTCGTTGCGCCGGATCACACCGTGTACGTCGCCGACCTCGAGATCGCGGCGGCCGCGATCTGCTCGTCGAAGAACCGCGGGCAGACGTTCGCCGGGCTCGGGGCGACCTCGTCCTCGGACACATGCCAGTCGCTTCCGATCAGCCGCACCGGGCCGAGCAACGATCGCGAATGGCTGAGCCTCGGGAAACGCGGCGAGCTCTACCTCACGTACCACGAGGTCGGCACCGGCTTCCCGATCATCCTTGCGTCGAAGGATCGCGGCCAGACGTTCGAGCCGTGCGGCTCGATGCTCGATCCCGAAGGGCCCGCCGGCGAGAACTACTCTCCGCTCGCCGGCACGCTCGTCGCGAAGCCCGTCATCGGGCGCGACGGCTCGATCTTCGTGTCGATCACCGAGCCCGACGTGAGCACGTCCCCGCTCGGCGGCAACCTGAACCATCTCTATCTCGCGGCCGCGCGCGGAGGATGCACGACCGACACGGTGTTCGAGAACTACAAGATCTTCGCCAACCCCGACGCGAATTTCACCTTGTTCAACTCCCTGGCGATAGACGGCGGCGGCGTCCTGTACGCGGTCGCGGCCGGTCGCACGGCGAAGGGACAAACGGGCGACAACGTGTGGCTGTTCGTGTCGCGCAACGGCGGTCGCACGTGGGGCGCGCCGATCAAGGTGAACCCGCCCGCGATTCGCGGCAACGTCATGCCGGCCGTGGTCGGCGGCTTGCGCGGCAACCAAGTCGGCATCGCGTGGTACGGCACGCCGACGAACGGCTCACCCGATCACCTCAAGAACCAGTGGCGCTTCTACGTCGCGACGAGCTTCGACGGCGGCAAGCGCTTCAACTACACGACGGTGACGCCGTCGCCGATCCACTACGGCGTGGTATGCACGCAAGGTGTGGCGTGCATTCAGACCGAGGCGAGCGGCGACCGCAACCTCGCCGACTTCGCTTCGATCGCGATCAACCCGCGCACCGGATGTCTCGCGGTCGCGTTCGCCGGCGACCCGTGGAACCGGCCCGACCTCGACGAGACACGCAACGACTTGTACGCGTCGCCGTACGTGACGACGCAAACCGGCGGAACCTGCTTGCGCTAAGCGTGCCGTCGCAGCGCGCGTTCGGTCTCGGCGAAATCCTCCAGCGGCTCCAACACGTCGCCCACGCGCGCGTTGAGAAGCTCGAATTCGGTCGGCGCGGGCGGCGACACGCGTAGGCGCTGCGCTTCGGCGCGTGCGGTGTGCAGCGACGCGTTGCAGGTCTGCCACGACTGCTCGGTCGCGCTCGTCCTCCAACTCGGCATGAGTCGCTCGACTTCGTCGAGCCCGTTCTCGAACGCGTCGAGGGCTTCGCCGAGCGCGGCGCCGGGATGACGCGCCGTCGGGATCGCGAGCAGCAACGCGCGCTGCGCCCGGTCGAGCGCCACCGCGACCGCGTCGAACGCGGCGCGCGCACGGGCGAGCTCCGGGTCGGTGGTCGCGTGCCGCTTCCGTCGAAAGACCATGCGGGCGCAAAGGCTATCGGTTTGGTGCGGCGTACCGGCGTGGGTACGCTTGCCGCGTCATGGGCACCCTGCCACCGAACGCCGCCGAGCTTGCGAACGAGATGAACAAGGGCAGCTATTTCGCGAAGCTGGGCATGGTCTTGGAGGAGTGGACCACCGACCGCGTCGTCGCGACGATGCCGGTCGAGGGGAACACGCAGCCGGAAGGCTTCCTGCACGGCGGCGCCACGATGTCCCTGGCGGAGTCGCTCGCGTCGATGGGCGCGGCGGGCGTCGCCGGGTGGCCGGAGCGGATCGTGATGGGACTGCAGCAGACGTGCAACTTCCTGTCCACGGCGACGTCCGGAATCGTGCGCGGCGTGGCTACCCCGGTGAGCGTCGGGCGGACGACCCAGCTCTGGGACGTGGACATCACCTCTGTGGAGACCGGACGCCGCGTGGCCGCGGCGCGGGTGACGATCGCGGTGCGGGAGCCTCGCCCGAAGCCGTAGCCGGTTCGTTCCCACTCCTCCCGAATTCTCGTCCTTCAGCCGGGCTCGCCCGATGCCGATGCCATTGGAAAGGGGGCAATGGAGGACGTCCATGAACACGTTCGATTCGGGCTCGTCGCAGTACGAGTTCTCGGCATTTGAAGACTTCTCGGCCGCGGGGCTGGCGGTGCTCGGGCACCTGCGCGGCCATCTCGGCTTTGGCGCATGGACGATCTCGCGCATCGAGGACGACGGCTGGATCGTGCTGCAGACCGTG